>JASHWB010000225.1 GCA_030044295.1 Candidatus Acidiferrales bacterium | reverse complement strand
TGGCCCGGGAAATTCGCGCCGATCCCGTGGGCGTTCGCGGAGAATGTGCGGCATCTGGCGCGCGTCGAGCACGTGCTGCTGATCGTCGAAAACGTCGCAAGGCAAAGTGAAGCAAAGGAGATCCTGCGCAAATCGGGCGCCGACCTCGCGGCAATCCGGTTTCTGCGGATCTCCAGCGACCGCGGCTGGATGCGCGATTCCGGCCCAATCGCGGTAGCAAGTGATAACGGCGAACGTACCCTGCTGAATTTCGCGTTCAACGGCTGGGCAAAATACAGCGACCACAAAAAAGATGCCCGTGTGGTCGAGCGCGCGAACCAGCTGCTAAAGCAACCCGTTGTGCATCCTGAGCACAACGGCCGGCGCATCGTGCTGGAGGGCGGCTCGATCGATGTGAACGGCTGCGGTTCCCTGCTCACCACGGAAGAATGCCTGCTCAGTTCCATCCAGGAGCGCAATCCGGGATTCACCAAAGCTGACTACGAAGAAATCTTCCGCCGCTATTTCGGCGTGACCAATGTGCTCTGGCTGCGCAACGGCATCGCAGGCGATGATACCCACGGCCATGTGGACGATCTGGCTCGCTTCGTCGATCCGCTCACGGTGGTGACCGTCCTCGAAAACGATCTCAACGAGCAAAACTTCAAACCCTTGCAGGAAAATCTGGCGCTCTTGCGTGGTATGCGCGACCAGGACGGCCGCGCGTTGCGCATCGAAACGCTACCAATGCCGAAGCCAGTCTGGTTCGACGGCCAGCGCCTGCCGGCCAGTTACGCTAACTTCTACATCGCTAACAAAATCGTGCTCGTGCCCACTTTCAACGATCCCGCCGACCGAGTTGCCCTCGATACGCTCGGACCGCTTTTCCCCGACCGCGAAATCGTCCCAATCTATTGCCGCGATCTCGTACTCGGCCTCGGCACCATCCACTGCATGACCCAGCAACTTCCGAAAGCGTCTGACCAGCTACCGTGACCGAGGCCCTCCAGCAAGTGCAGTACCTCAGCGGCGGCGCGAGGGGTGCATCGGAGCCGCCACTTGACCCGCTTGCGCCTGCGCTGCCTGCAGCTGCTGCTTGAGCAGATATTCCCGGTGGAACATAGCGTGCGCGCGGACGTTCGCGTAGCCCAATGGCGCTTCAATCTTCGCCACCTGCCCGGCATCCGACGAAAACCAGCGCATGCAGGCTTCGAGTTCGATGGCGTGATTGTCGGCGAATTCGTCGGGCAGAATGCTCGGCAGCGTGAGTTCCACGCCGCTCGCGTCGTCGCGCCGTACTATGGACGATTCAGCCACGAGCTGCGCGATTTCACGATATTGTTTCGTGCGCGACTCCTCGTCGGGAATCACCAAATCTTCCAGCCCTATCAGTCGCTTCACTAGCGCGAGGTTCTCCGGGTTTGAGAGCATCGCCTGAATCTGCGGGTCGGGACTGCCCATCAGCTGCATCAACACAGCTCGTTGCTGGGCCCAGAGCGTCGGATATTGTTCGTCTGTTTCCGGGTAGCTGAAAAGATTGCCCTTCAAGTCAGCCAGGCGAATCCATTTCGATTCGAACGCAGCGCCCGCGCCGAGCAACGTCACCTCTACATCGTTCGGCCGGTTCCTTCGGAAGCAATCCACCGCCAGCAGCATCACATCCGCGTGAAAGAATTTCATGCGCCGCCAGACAAGCCCGATGCGGCCCATCGCCTGATCGCGAGCCATCGAGTAGCCTGCGGCCGTGTCGTTGTTCGCCATCGAGCCGCCAAACAGAGCCGGAAACGCGCCGGTAAGGAACTGCGCGACAGGCCCCATCAAATTCGCGGCGTGTTCAGCGAGATCGGGAGGGACACTCGCGGCTTCCGGCTGGAAAAATCCGGCGGCGAGCGATTGCCCCGGTTTGGCTCGCGCTGGATAGTGCGCGCCTGGTTCAGCCGTCTGACTCTGTAGCGAATCAAAATCGAGCACTTCGCTATCAGCGTAAATCGGCGGAATGCCGTACTCGTACGTTTCGATCTGTAAGTTCGACAGCGTATTAAAGCGTTCCTGAACGCTGATCAGCGAATCGCCCAGCGCCGGTCGTCCGCTCGATCCATCGCCAGGCAGCGCGTGCATTACACGCCAGTGGTCGTCCATATTTTCGTTGCGCGACTCGCAATAGACGTCTCCTGCAAGCGCCACGTACGCGCCATCCGGAAACAATTGCAGCAGTTCATCGCGCAGCGATTTGTCGTCGAGCGCGAAGAAAGCCCATGGCCGCAGCCAGGTACGCTGGAACGTGATCAGGTTGATGTTAAAGTCGCCGCCCTCAGTCAGCGGACCGCCCTGCGATTGCGCAAGCCGTGCCAGGCGCTCGTATTCCTGCATGCTGGCCGCCACGGGAGGCCCGATCTTGTCCGCCGCGTGAGGATAGGCTGCGCGCAGCCGAGCCATGTGGACCTCCATGTTCCATTGCAGGTACGGATATTCGGCCATGTCGTTGGCCCATGGCGGAGTTTTCAGCTCCAGCCCGCCAACGATCGTGATCACTTCCTGGCCGTTCGGGACGCGCAGACGCGTCTGCCCCGCGGGCACCGTGACCGTTTCCGCCGGGACGAAATCTTCCTCCGTCAACAGCGCTCCGCATTGCGAGCAACCTACAAGACGACCCGGCTTGTCATCCTGAGGGCTGTCGTTGCCCGAGGAATCTCTCTTCGAATCCGCCCCATCATTTTTGTCGGAGCGAACTGCAGCCGTCGCCGCGCCGCATTGGGGACAAACGTAAACATCCCCGCCGACCCGCACTTCGCGCATGCCAATTTCAGTTTCCGGGTGAAACCCAAACCGCTGCCCGTCAACCACGAAGCGCACGTACGCGCCCACTTTGCCGTCGGTCCACAAATTAAATGCTTCGTCGACAAGCAAGTTGCCGACGCGATTGTTCCGCTCGACGAGCGTGCCGACTTCCGTCGCGGCCTTTGCCGCCGCCACATCCTCTTCCGCCTGCGCTGATGCTGGAAAAAAACGCACACGCGGCACGTCCTGCGAGAGTACCGCGATCAACGATAGCCCGAAGGCCTGGTAGATATTCGTGACGAACTCGTAGCGCGGCAAGTCTTCGAGCGAGCTGTTGTCCATGATTTTCTGCTCGAAGGGCAAATGCCAGTTTTGATCGCGCTCGTCCCACCAGAGGTATTGCAGGCCACGCCAGAACTGATGCGCCTGCTTCATACGGCGAATTTCCTGCCGGCGCGAAAGCTCCGATTCGGTTCCGAATTGAAAGACCAGCCGCCGCAGAGCCTCCTTCAATCGCTCGGGAAGCTGCTCGTTGTTTGGCCCGTAGGGAGCCGCCGCGGAACGCGCGTCCGTGCCGGCCAGCGTGCGCGGGCCCTCGACAGAGACAATCGCCGGATTGGCGGCGCCTACATTCTGCTGCTGTTCATCGGCCTGTGCCGGTGGAGTGATGGTCGCCTGCATCGATTTTTGAGTGGGCATTCTCTTCTCGCTCGGGAGAGGTGACACGATGAATCAGTGCGCGAATGGAGCCAGGGAAATGAAAATGCGGACTGGACAACTACTGAATCGTGAGAGAAGTTCCTCCGCGCGCGATCATGTCCGCGATGGCGGCGCTCCGCTGATCGGAGGGAAAACCGAAAGTGCAGCGAATGAAGCGCACGTTCTGAAGGTCCAGCGAGCCGTCTTCGTAACGCAAGCGCGTTCCGATGAACGTCACGTTGCGCCAATGAATCCCATCGAGCGTTTGCGATGCGCCCGCGATCGTGACATCTTCAATGCGCACGTTGTCTGAAAATTGCCGTCTTTCCGGAGGCAGCAGAATTTCGGACGTGTCTGGCATCAGCGATGCATCGAGAAAGCTTGCGTGGAGCGAAGCGGGGTTCAGCAGCGTATTCCGCGCAAGTTCGCGCGGCGCGTCGATTTCCGCGTGCCCCCGCGGCAGCTTCAATCTGCCGCCTGCTGTAACCGGGGAGGTGGAGGGCAGATCCGCCGCGCCGTTTGGTCCGGCCACTGCGGCTGATTGCGCGGCGCTGCGGTCGGCTCCCTCTTCTACGTCGAGCGCTAACTCACTGCCCGACGGTACCGGCTCTTGCCAGGATCGCATGGCGGCAAGCTCGATGCGCGCCTGCGCTACATGCTGCAACAGACGCCCCGCCGCATCTGGCGGCTCTGCTCCGGGCGTTTGCGGAGAGTCGCCCGCGTTGATCGTCGCGGACTTGCCGATCTCTGATTCTTCAGCGGTAGTTGCGGCCCCTGGCCGTGCTTTTAGAATCTCGTCAAGCGCGCTGGAGGCCTTATCGAAGAAATCGCCAGGCACGTCCCTCGACCGCACGCGCGCCACTTCCATGTCGGCGACAGCCCCGTCCACCTGCACCTCGGCACCGCCGATGTTACCCACTTTCGTCTGCCGCGCGGCATCATCCAATGCGCTCAGAACATCGTTCTCCCAAGCAGGCACTCGCGGCGCGGAGTTGGCGACTGCAGCAGGTGCTGCGTACATAGGGGACGGACGGCTTCTGTAAGCACCGAAATAGAATTTCGCCGCGCCCCACGCCATCAGACCGCCCGCGCCAAGCATCAACAGCGCGATGATCGCTGCTCCATACGGACGCACAGCCCGGCGAAATCCGGATGAGCGCCGGCGCCTATGCCGGCGCCTTCGCCCGCCCGTGCCACCGCTTGGCTCCCTCGACGCGCTTCCCAAGCTCAAGCCCCCGCGCCTTATTCTAGATCAGTCCCATCGGGAAAATGCAGGGCGGGACAGGAGCTCACGATTCATCCCGGAACCGTCATTTCGAAGCGCGCGATTGTGCGTCCTTTGCCAACTGGTCCCGCAGGAAGCTCAGCAGGTCGCGATGATCGGTGAACACGTGTGTCTCCGCATCGTCGTGACCCGCCAAGCGAGTATTGCCACGACGTGGAGCAGCAGGCGCGGCTGCTGCACCGCCTGCGGGCTGGCGATGCACACGCGCGACGTATCCTTGCGTGGCTCGGCCCGAATGCGCAGGCACCACCTCGGCCGCCTCGATTTCTACCCGGTGAACCGGTGCGTCCTGCTGCGCCTGCGGACCGGCATCAAAGTCGTCCGCAGCTCCGTTATCGACGCCAGAATGCTGCTGGCCGCGCTGCTCTAGCGCCGTGAGCGCTGCCTCCGCTTCACGCGCGGCTTCCATCGCTTCGCCCATCACCGGATTGATGTAATAACGCCCGTTGATAAATGGCATGTCGCCTCCTGAGAATTTGTGGGCCGCTAACCTTCGCTAATTTCTTGCGGTTTTTTGCGCGCGGCTTCGAATTCGAGTGAACGGTTGACCTGATGCCACGAGCGCCGGCGCAAGGGCACCGCCACGGTCGTCAGTTTTTTTTCACGTCGAGCTGAATTCGCGGATATGCCTCGTGCCGCGCCCATTTCGACAGGTGCAGCATGGGAAGGTGAGGCCGGTCCCGAAGCAGGCGCTTCGGAACCGGCTCTGGGTGAAAGGAGACTTCGGGGGTCCTCCGCGGGGGAATTCGTGTACACCGGCGGGATGCCGGCAATGCCCAAGATTGAGTTGAGCAGGGCGCGATTTTCGTCGCGCAATCGGCAATTTTCAGCGTGAATGCGGCCTAGTTCCGCCTCAAGCGCTCGTGCATAGCGCGTCGACTTAACGCGCCTCCACAAATCCCGAATTCGCGAGGTGTTTACACGCATTTCATTCTTAGGGCGTCGGGCCGTTAGCGAGAACGGAAAGGGAAGTTCGGACGCCATCGGCGCACGAAGGAGATCGGCCGCGCACCGTGCGTTTCGTCAATTCGCGCCTTGCGCGCCTGAATGGCGCGGACGGTCGGGTCAGGTGAAAGCACACGCGCAGCGAGACGTACGTCGAGCGGCTGCCTGCCTTGCACGGCGTGGCCGCCGTAACGTGACTTGAGCCCATAGCGCGCCGCATCGGCCGGATCGTCGCCGTCCATCTTCTGTATGTCTTCGATTCGGGCCGAGTCTCGGACCAGGCCCGGCAACGTGCGAATCAGCTCGATGCAGTTTTCCGTGAGCAGCCACTCGCCCGCGTCCAGCATTTGATACATCAGCATCCAACCGCCCACGCGATCGTCGTCGGCTGGAGTGGGCCGCGGAAAACCGGACGAGGCGAACACATCGCCCATCTGTTCGGCGATCGAAGCTTCATCGGTACGCCGCGCAAACGCATCGGGCGAAAGATAGATCGCCTCGATTTTCTCGCGCCCGTTCTGGGTCCCGCTGCCGGAGGCAACGCTGCGCGCGGCAATTTCGCGCGCCAAATCCCGAGGCGCTGTGTGGCGTGTTACGAACTCGCGATAGGTCACCACTTGGCGCGCTTTGGCCTCCGGCTCGCCCAGTCCTGACGCTCCATCCTTCGGCGGCTCCACGGGAACCTGCGTGTGCCAGTATGCCGCCGCGGGATGTTCAAAACCCCAATCGATCGAGATCCAGCGGGGCCACCATGGTTTCCAGTCGATCTCTTCCGCGCGCAGTACGTGGCTCGTGAAATCGAACCGGTCGAAGTACTGGCCCGCGAAAACTTCCCAATCACCATCGAGAAACGCACGCCGCAGATGCGACGGCAACGCGCGCAGCGTTCGCAAATAGCTTTCGTCGGTGGCGTAAATCGGATTGTCGGAGACACGCGCAGGAATGAATTTGTAATCCCCCGGATCGTACTCAACGGGATTTTCCATGCCCGCCGCGGGCCGCTTATCGATCCAAAGCGATTTCACCCACGCATGGCCGATATTGCCCGGGTTCGTCGCGCCCGCCATGCACGGGAACGCGCCGGGAATCGGGCAGCGATTTCGGCTGGTGAGAAACTGCCATTGACGAAAGGTGAAGAGGGTCAGCTCGTCGATGCCGATGAAGAGAAATTCGGCGCCCTGGTATTGGTAGACATCGTTCTCGCGCTGGCAGTAGCCGAAGCGCGTGGTCGAACCGTTGTGCCACGTAACCACGTGCTTCGTCTCATTAAAGCTCTCGTAAAGCTCGCGCGGCACATCGCGGCGAAAATAAAGGAGCAGCGATTGCTCAAGCTCCGGAAACGTGCGGCGCAGCAGCAGCGTATTCGCGCCTGCAAGCTCATTCGCCTGAAGGATCGCCTCCATCAGCAACGCCTTCGACTTTCCGGGGCCGGCGGCGCCACCGAACAAACGATACTTTGCGTTTGACGCGTGAAACTCCTGCTGTTTCGCAAACGGCGTATACGGCAGAACCAGATGACCGTCGGCGCGCGGCACGTGTGCCGGCCGTGCCCATCGCTCAAACCCAGTTGTGAAGGCGACCATGGGCGTCACTCAACGGCGCCCGGCTCTGACCCGGCATCGCCGTTCGCGCTACGCGCCGCGTCCGATGCGTCCGCGATTTGCTCAACGTCAGCCGCGCCCGTAACCGGACTTCCGGTAGGTTCGGAATCGCTGCAAACATCGACGTGCGGCAAAGCCGGCGATGCTGGCAAAGCGCGCGCCGGACGCATCACGTTGTGAACCAGGTGAATGTGAACGGGCGCGCGTCCCTGCCGCTCGTCGGTCGGCCTGGCCGGTTCAATGTACTTGCTGCACTCCTTCAGCACGTCGATCAGCAACTTCTCGACGCTGCCGCCTTGGCCCGCCTTTCCTTTCAGGCGCTGCGTCACTTCAATGTAATTTTCGGCTAGGGCGTGCTCGTCGAACCCGCGCTGCCGCAGCGCGTTGCCGATGCCGATCCGCTTGCGTGGTCGCCCGCGCCGCTTCGGCAATGCAGGCGCCGCGCCGGCCGTGCCGGAGTCTTCCCCTTGAGTGGCCGCCGATCGCGAGACGCTCTGGCCGGGAGAAATTTGGTTTGCGCTATGCTTTCCCTTTGATTTGCTGGCTTTGGTCATGGTTGTTGTTGATGCGTTGTGACGGATCTGACCCGGCCGCCTCATCGCAATACGGTCGGCCCACACGCTGCAAGCAACGAAGAACTGCGCAGCTATCCGAGCACTTGGATGGTCACGCCGGAACCTCCGGTGATTGAGGTCACCTTGGCACGGACGAAATTCCCGCGCACCCCTGTCACCGTGCGCGCCTCGCCCGCCGTAGCCGTGGACGAATCGATGGACGTGTACTCCGAATCGGAATCGATCATCGAGGTTTGCAACGCCACGTTCACGGCCGAAGGCAACGTTCCGTAAATCGTTTGCCACCGGATCGTGCGGCCGTTCTCCGGAAACCCGGCGTAACTTGGCAGCGCAAACTGCTGGCTCGCCTGCCCTGCCGCCGGAGACTCGCTGTTGAAAGCCAAGGCCACATCCCCCGGGAATATTGAGTACGGCGGTACTTGCGCGTCGTAATTCGGCATCGATTTCTCCAGAAGTTCGCGCTCAAGCCGGATCGGTACGCGGGCTCAAACGCGGCATTTAGAAAAGCTACGGCAATCTGCGGACACACGTAGAGCGGCGAGGTTTGGCAATAGCTTCATTCGCCGGTTGGCGAGAAATGCGTAATCAGAAAGTTACGAAAGTGAATCGACCTGGTCTCGATGACTGGTGAAGTTGAAAGGTGCTGCCCCGCGGTTTTCGAGGATAACGAAGTTCTTATACCACGGCGGTTAAGTCACTGTCAAGTTCTTTTTGCGCTAGAGGAAAAATATCCAAGGTGAACGCGTTCCGCCGGGCCCGTTCTTCGCGATCACGATCGCACCGTCCCGCCCGTACATGCCGAAACGATCCTACGGAGCGGTTTGACAGCGCGGGCAATCCAGCGGAAACTGAAATTGATCCCGAATGATTCCCTTTTTGCATTTAGGGCCGCTGCAAATACCCACGTTCGGACTCATGGTTGCCGTGGCAATGCTCGCCGCTTACTTCGTACTCCGCTCCGATCTTGCCCGGCGCGGGATTGCGGCGAAAGACTCAGGTACCGCCGAGGCTTTTATCGCGCTGCCCTGCCTCGCGGGAATCATTGGCGCGAAGCTCTATCACGTCTTGGAAACGCCGCGTGAGCTTTTTGCCGATCCTATCGGCCAGCTTTTCAGCCGTTACGGCCTCGCCTGGTTCGGCGGCCTTATCGCCGGCTTCGCCGCGTTTGCATGGCTGGCGCGGCGAAAGAAAATTCCACTGCTGACCATGTTCGACGTCGGCTCTCCCGCGGCAGCCATCGGGTATGGCGTTGGCCGCATCGGGTGCCTTCTTTCCGGCGACGGAGATTACGGCAAACCCACTTCCCTGGCCTGGGGCATGAGCTTTCCGCATGGCCTCGTCCCCACCACGCAAACCTGCGTTGCCTGGGGCTGGTCGGCCAGCTGCAAAGTACAGCCGACCCCAATTTATGAGTTTATCGCCGCGTGCGTTATTGCCTGGATTCTGTGGAAGGTCGGCGGCCGCCAAATTCCAGCGATGCGGGAAACGCGCGCCTCGGCTAGTCCTCACACCACGACGGCACCGAATCGTAGCCGAAAGGTTGCCATCAGGGACTCGGCAGCGTCCGTCGCTCTCAGGGTGCAAGTCTCTGATAACGCTACATCGCCTGCAACTGTACCTCCAGCTGGGCAAGTTTTCGCGGCTTATCTTTTACTGACAGGCGTCGAACGCTTTCTTGTGGAATTTATCCGCATTAATCCGCGGTCGTTTTTCGGGATGACTAACGCGCAGACAGCTGGACTAGCATCGATTATCGCCGGGGCGTTGATTTGGTGGCGACTGAGGAAAGCGCAGTCTGCTGGACTGCAAGCCCCGCGGGCGACTTCCCGCCAAACATAGCCCTAAAGCCTGTTACGCCGCCTCAATGCGCCGACGCTTTGGCGCTGCCACTCGGTGGGACGGCCCGGCTGTCTCCAGCCGTAGACTGCCTTCCCTCCTAAGCTCGACTCGAACAGCTCCAAGTGCCATTTCGATCTCGTTCTCGAATACGCTTGCATTGAGTGCGCGCTGCCCGAAGACAATAGCTCCGCGTTCCACAACCGGCAACCAGAGAATCTCCGAAAGCGCAACGCCCACAAACAGATTGCCACCTTGCCGCGCGATTGTCCGCGCAAGATCGTATCCGCGGCCATCGGGCAAAGCTTCTTGCGCCAAAACCACCGTAAAGCGGAATGACTGCAAGAGACTTCTCGCCTCAGCCAGGGTCTCGGCGTGCATAGCGCCGTGACCTCTCGTAGCCAACTGGGAAATTAGTCGGTCGGTGGAAGGCTCTGCTTTACCAATCGTCAGAATCTGGACAGAAACGGCCGCCATGGCGCCCCCTTCGAGAGTAGCGCGCACGGAGAAAAATCAACCGGACTGGAAACGATTCAGCTTCCGGATCGACGGATTCCAGCGAACCGGCGTAAACGTCAGAAAAGGCCGCCACGCGCTCCCAATTGCTTATCGGGCGGCGCGTGGCGAAACATTACACCCGCCTTCCCCTTCCAGAGTGACGTATGCTAGGCGCTGGTGCCAGCCAGTTCAATTCGGAACAGTACGCATTTTTGAGCGGTATTTGTGCGCGATTTTTCGTCGGTAAATGTA
This sequence comes from Candidatus Acidiferrales bacterium, assembly GCA_030044295.1. Taxonomy (GTDB): domain Bacteria; phylum Acidobacteriota; class Terriglobia; order Acidiferrales; family UBA7541; genus Palsa-295. Next base: position 3,157 of record JASHWB010000225.1, on the reverse strand, counting down.
TCATACTGCCGCAGAAAGTACTTGACAGGTTGTTTCACTCGAAGTAATTTCCCGACGCCCTAGTCTGCTTCTCATCCGGCTTTTAATCCTGCCACTTTCTCGGACTAAGGCCTTGCGCGGACACTCGTCATATCGTTTGGGGTACTGCTACTCGGATGGCCATCGAGGCTCGGGCGCTGAAACGCAGCCGCACCAAAACGGAGCGCACCGGGGCGCGCTCTATTCCCAAAATGGGACTGAACCGCCGTAGCCGCCCAAACAAGCCTAAGGCCCAGCTCCCTAAATACAGCACACTAGTTTCGCTGATTAAGGCTCTTGGGGAATTCGACCTCATAACCGACGCCAGTGGCACGGTCGTCGGCTTCTGGGCTTCTCGTCGCCCGCGATACGGGCGTCAATTTAAGACAGTTGTTGGAACCCGGCTGGATACACTTGTTGAGGCGCCTGTTGCGTCCGAAATTCAGACACTCGTTGGGCTCACGGCTGCACGAGGCCGCCGGGAAGAACTCAAATTCCGCGTGACGGTCCGCGGCGTGCAACGATCGTTCTCAATCTGCGCCGTTCCTCTCGGTCTCAACGAATCTGGTGTATCGGCATTCTGCCTCGCGGTTCGCGACGTAACCGACCGCGTTGAAGCCATACGGACCGTGGCCGAACGAGAAGCTTTTCTCGCCAAGGTCGAGGAAATTGCGAATTTTGGCAGTTGGGAAATGGACCTGAAGACAAACGCGGTCGCTCTTTCGGCGCAACTTACGAAGATTTATGAGCTGTCGCCGAGAGAGAAATGGTCGCGCGAGACGTACTGGGAGCGAATGCATCCGAACGACCGGTTGCGAGTGCGTCGACTAACAAGCAAAGCTCTTACGGACGGCCGTGCAGTGGAATATGTGGCTCGCTACTGTGCGCACGACGGCCGAGTGCGCGTGCATCTGGCGCACCTCCTCCCGTTGCTCGACGAGAACGGAAAAGTGATCCGCGCCATGGGAGTCATTCAGGACGTTACCGGGCACGCCGATTCCGACCAAGAACTCCGCCGGCTTTCGCAGCAGATTATGAACGAACAAGACAACCAACGGCGTCATTTGGCGCGCGAATTGCACGAATCAGCGGGACAAAGTTTGGCTGCCTTGAAGATGACGCTCGGGCAGCTGCGTGAGGCGATGTCTGAGAATCCGGAATTGGCTCCTTCCCTTCTCGAATCCGCCGCCTTGCTCGCCGACAGCACGGTACGCGAAGTGCGCACCGTGACGTATCTGTTGCATCCGCCGATGCTCGACGACGCGGGGCTTGGACCCGCCCTTCGCTGGTACACGAAGGGATTTGCAGAGCGCAGTGGGATCTGTGCGACGCTTGAACTTTCCGAGCCTTTCCCGCGATATAGCCAGGAGATCGAAACTACCGTGTTTCGCGTGGTCCAGGAAGCGTTGACCAACGTGCACCGCTACTCGGGCAGTTCCTGTGCAGAAATAAAACTCTGGCACGAGAGATCGACACTTCTGATTGAAATCCGCGACCGCGGATGCGGATTTCCGCCAGCCGCAGATCCATTGGAACGCGCGAAGCTCGGGGTCGGAATTTCCGGCATGCGCGAACGCGTGGAGCAATTGGATGGCGAGTTCGAAGTAAACAGCATCCCAGGCAAAGGCACTACCGTGCGTGTCGCGTTACCGACGGCTGCCTTGCATGGGCTGGCTCAGGGGCCCCGCACGAGCTCCGCATTCCGGCCATGAAGACCAGGAGGAAAAAGATGCGCCGAAGGCAAATTCACGCCGACAAAGCTGAGAGCCATCCAGCGCTGGAGGCGCTGGCAGCCGAGGCGGCAAAGCGATTCGACAGGCCATACCGCGTAATGATCGCGGACGATTATCCCATCGTGCGGCGCGGCGTGCGAAATCTCCTCGAGGCGCAGCCAGGCATCGAGGTGGCTTGGGAAGCCTCCAACGGCTCCGAGGCTATCCAGATGATCAAGGCCGGCAAACCCGACCTGGTGATACTGGATTTGACCATGCCGGAAATTGGCGGGTTAGATGTGCTAACCACCGGAAAACAGGATTCACCTTCGACGGAATTTTTGGTTCTCTCGATGCATTTTTCAGACGAGCTGGCGCGCGAAGTGTTGCGCTGTGGCGCAATCGGGTACGTCTTGAAGTCCGATGCTGATTCTGAATTACTGGCTGCGGTTGATCACATTCGCCATCATCAGCCGTTCTTCACGACCACCTTGGCGGTCTCGATGGCGCGGAATTTCGTTGATGGACGCGGCGACGCAGCGCCGGACGAAGAGCTGCTCCAGTTGACCCAGCGCGAATTGGAAGTGATCCGGTTACTGGCCTCAGGGAAAAGCAACAAAGAGGCGGCGGCCGACCTAGGCGTTTCCCCAAGAACGGTCGAAAGCCATCGCAGCCGAATCATGAGGCGACTGAACTTTCGAAGCTTTAGCGATTTGGTTCGCTTCGCGGTGCGTGAACGGCTGGTGGAGTCTTGAGCAGAACTGCCGTGTCTTAGGGGGCGTGATTCCCGCGCGAACTGCCCTCCTAATTCGTTGGTTCTTACTTCTTCACAGCTTTGCGGCGGCCGCGCTTTCGGGTTGGGCGGTCGGCGGGCGGCTCGCCCACCAGTTCGGCGCTCCACATCGAAGTGACAAACTTCTTCACTCCGTGACTATCGAAATCGATCGTTGTGCGTTCATTGTTGGATTCGGTTACTGTGCCCAGACCATATTGCTGATGCCGGATGGTCTGGCCTTCGGCTAAGACCTGCATGACGCCTCCCTAGTCTTGAAAGCAAGAAACACAGACGTGATACGACTGGCGAGTGTCGAGCGGGACAGCTGGCCGAGCCCTACTTGCCCCCCAACCGGCAAGTGAACGGAAACTCGCGCCCCAGAACGGTCACTTCGTGTTATTTGGGGCGGCTCGTTGCCGAATCCGCCCCGCAAAGTCGAATTGCCGAACTTGAGGTTGACCCCTACGAAAACGCTTAGAGGCTCACCACGCGCTCGGCCTGAAGGCCTTTCGGGCCCTGCTTAACTTCAAACTCGACAGCCTGACCCTCGTTGAGACTCTTGTATCCTTCAGCTTGAATCGCGGAAAAGTGAACGAAAACATCCTCACCAGACTGGCGCTGGATGAATCCGTATCCCTTTGCGGCGTTGAAC
>JASHWB010000224.1 GCA_030044295.1 Candidatus Acidiferrales bacterium | reverse complement strand
GAATGCTAGAAGAGACTCCTCGACTGTACGCTGTCTCTTCCTGTAAAGCAATGGACTGAGGTCAACCCGGGCGGCCAGCTGAATTTTGCCGTTTGCGCCGCGCTCAAGAAAATTCGAACTTGTCCCGCCGGGCCTCCTGCAATATGACGCAGTGGAGCTTATGAAAGAACGAGCGAGGAAAACGCCAGGCGCCTACTTCGTGTACTGCTGCCAAATCCGCAGAATTATGGATTCCGTCGATACTTCAGACTCCGTCGCCCAGGATTCGCCCGCAGCATAGATCTTTTCGATTTGTTCCCGCGGGGGATGGCTGCCCATGCGCAGCGCGGCGTCGGCCCGCATCTGACTGGGGTGCGCGCCGCGCGCTGGCTGGCGGGCAAAGTACAGGCTGTCTCTCGTAAAAAATGTCAGTTGCCGGAATCGGCGCTGGCGGTGGGAGCGTAATAGCCCGGGCGTGTCAGCACTTCGACTTTACCTGCGCCCTTCGGCGGAATCACTTTCACGCTAACCTCGCGAAACGTACCGTCCTGCGCCGTGTCGGTGGGATAGTAGCCAATCGTATATTGGCTGCGGATTTCTTGGGCCACGTGCTCGCAAATCGGCTTTACTTCGCTGAGGTCGGCAGGGAAGTAGGCTCGGCCGCCGGTGGCCTCGGCCAGCTCCGTAAGTATCTTCATCGACCGCCGGACCATGCGCTTATCGTGTTCGCGGTCGTCTTCGCTATACACCCCAACGGCGTAAATCGTCGCGTCGGATTTTTCCGCTTTCCGTATCGTTTCGGGGAACGTTAGCCGGCTGGCATCATCGTCGCCATCGGTCACCAGCAACAGTACCCGTTTGTCGCGATGGCCCTTCTTCAAATGGGTCAGCGAGCCCGCCACCGCGTCGTAGAGCGCCGTGCTCCCGTGCGTATCGATGCGCGAAAGAGCGTCTTGCAGGGCCGTTTGGCTGTTCGTGAAGTCGCCGGGCGTGTCCAGATAATACTCGTCGTTGAAATTCACCACGAACATCTCATCTTCTGGATTGCTGGTCTTCACGAACGTCATGGCCGCCGCGTTCACCTGCGCCCGCTTTTCTCGCATACTGCCGCTATTGTCAACCACCAGTCCTGCCGATACGGGAATATCGGCGCGCGAAAAAAGGGAGATATCCTGCCGTACTTTGTTCTCATACACCTTGAAATTGTCCTTGTTCAGGTCCGTCACCAGATCGCCCCGCTTGTCCGTAACGGTCACATGCAGAGCTACCAGATCGACTGTCGATTTCAGCCGCGCACCGGAGTGCCCCTGTGCGTCCGGAGGGGGCGGCGGCATATTCGGCTGCTGGACGGGGGAAAACGGATCGTTCTGTGCCTGCGCTCGCGCCGATGGCGCGGCGAGAAGCACCGCACATGCCAACCCGGCCAGAACGCAAAAACCCGCGTTAGCGGCCCGGCCCGTAATAGCCGGTCTTCGCATAAACGGTGAGCGGGGGCAGTCCGCGCGGCGGACGAAGGCGCACTTTGATCTTGCGCCACTTCCCAGTGTCCAGATGGTCGCTCGGTATGTATCCCAGAACATATTGATTGCGAAGCTCCATGCTAATTTTGGTGGCGATGTCCGGAAGATCGCTCAGATTCTGCACCACGAACAGCCGCCCACCCGTCAACTCCGTCAAGTCGGAAAGCAGCGCCGGCCCATGCTGTTCTTCCGGTGTCGGACCGCCATTCGGATCGAACAGGCCGATCGCGTAAATCTGCACGTCCGATTCCTGCACGAACCGTCGAATGTCGGTTTCCGTGTACCGGCTATGATTATCTCCCCCGTCAGATAAGATGAGCAAAGCTTTCCTTTCGTGGTGTGCTGATCTCATCTGGCTCAAGCCCAGGTAAACGCCATCGTACAGCGCCGTCATCCCGTGCGCGGCGGTGTACATCAGTTGGTTTTGAAGCTGGTCCACGTCATCGGTGAACGGAGTGATTAGTTGCGCCCGGTCGTTGAAATCAACCAGGAAAAATTCGTCCTGCGGGTTAGAAGTCCGGAAGAATTGGACGGCCGCTCTCCGCGATTTCTCGATCTTGTCGGTCATGCTGCCGCTCATGTCGAAGATCACGCCGATGGAAACCGGCACGTCATCGCTCGCGAAATACACCACTTCCTGCTCCACTCCGTCCTCGAAGATGCGAAAGTTGTCTTGGCGCAGTCCAGTGACGATTCGGCCCAGGGGATCGAGCACGGAGGCGTTGACCAGCGTCATCTGCGTCCTCGTCGTGATCGGCTTGCCCGAAGGGAGATTCTTCGTTTTCTGCGGCGACTTCGCCGTGGGGGATGGGGATTGCGCTGGCTTCGGCGATTCCGGGCCGGCGGGAAGCTCTTGAGCGCCTGCAGGGGGTGGGACGGCACAAGCAAGCAGCGCGCACAACGCAACGCATAGCGCTGCGAGCTTCCGTCGGCGTGCAGGCTCTTTCGCGGCTTGCATTCCGAAAAGCTCCCGAACCTTCCCTTCGGTGATTCTACACGAACCCATATGGTTACGATGCATGGCCGAGTCGCAACGACGCCTACACATAAGGAGAACCCCTGCCATCAAGCGCGCGTACCGCGGGTAGCAGTGTTCTGTCCTTTTCACCACCATAATCTAGACTTGTCATTTCGAGCGAAGTCGCGCGTTTTTCTTCACCGCCGCGCGAGCGGCACGCGACGTAGAGAGAAACCTGTTCTTGGTCTGCGGTTTTAGGCCAGCCACGTCGCAGCGGGAATCCAGCATGCGAGTCAGTTTGAATTTTCCTAATCGTGAGACGAGCCCCAGAGTTGCCGCCCGGAGTTGCGCCTTGCTCTGTTATCCGCCTGCGCTTATCGATTCAGGTTACCCCCATGCTAAAATCTCTCCGCCAGCCCGCTGCCGCGGCGAACGCACATGCCCGATTCCAACTCCGCTGAGATTCTCGCCGTCATTCCAGCTCGTTACGCTTCGTCCCGCTTCCCCGGTAAACCTCTCGCCCAGATCGACGGCCGCCCGATGATCCAGCATGTCGTCGAGCGCGTAGGCCAGGCTGAACGCGTCTCTCGCGTGGTCGTTGCCACCGACGACGCAAAAATCCAGAAAGCCGTGGCAGCCTTTGGCGGTGAAACGTTAATGACGCGCTCCGACCATCGCTCTGGCACCGATCGCGTCGCCGAAGTGGCCGCGCACGTCCCAGCCAAGATTTACATCAATGTGCAAGGCGACGAGCCCCTCGTTGATCCCGCCGCCATCGACGCGCTCATCTCCGCGATGCTCGACGAAGACTCCGTGCAGATCGCCACGCCGTGTTACGCGATTCACACACGCGACGACATCATGGATCCCAATATCGTGAAGGTCGTCCGCAACTTCGATGGCGACGCGCTCTACTTTTCTCGCGCGCCAATCCCCTGGGTGCGCGACCGCGCCGAGAAAGTCGCCGCGCAGCATTGGAAGCACTTGGGTCTCTACGCCTACCGCCGCGACGCCCTCCTCGATTTCCCCACTTTACCGCCCGGCGAATTAGAACGCCTGGAGCAGCTCGAGCAGTTGCGCTGGCTCGAAAACGATTACCGCATCCGCGTCGTCGAGACCGAATATGACGCCGTCAGCGTCGATGTCCCCGCCGACCTCGACCGTGTCGAGAAGATCCTCCGCGAAAACAAGGCTTCGTAATATCCACCGGGCGAAAACTTAGCCACACGGACCTATTGCTTGACGAAAGTCCGCCATAAGACCGGCGAGCACGACACTGCTGGATTTCGGCGGTAGTTTTTGGCCAACTGATTTCCGCATGCTCCTGCCACGCTTGCACTGCTGTGGCAACGAGAGCGAACGTCGCGCACAACCCGGCAAACGACCCCAAAAACACGATCACGATCCAAACGCCCAAAGCAGTTTGCTTTGGCGGATTCGAGGTGATCACAGCGCATCGCCTTTCTGGGTTTCCGGCGGTGTCGGAACCGCCGTTACATACAATAGGCTCATTGTAATTCGGTCCGCTCGGTTGACAGTGTGTTACCTCACAACATGTCCCATCTTTCATGCGCTTAGGATGAACAGATCTGCGTCGTCTCAGGCGTCCAAGTTTTTCCGGATCGCTCCGAAAGCGATTCGCGATTTGACACACGCACGCTTTCCCTTGATAATGCGTCGTACCGATTCTCCGGAGGGAATCGAGCCCCTTGCACACTGGCCCGAAGTACATCTTCGTAACGGGCGGCGTGGTTTCTTCTCTCGGAAAAGGGGTTGCGGCGGCTTCCATCGGTTGTCTCCTCGAAAGCCGCGGTCTCCGGGTTGCCATCCAGAAGTGCGATCCCTATCTCAACGTCGATCCCGGCACCATGTCGCCTTATCAACACGGCGAAGTGTTCGTCACCGACGACGGCGCGGAAACCGATCTCGACCTCGGCCACTACGAGCGCTTCACCTCCGCTCGCCTCACCCGCGATAACAACTGGACCACCGGCCGAATCTACGAATCCATCATCGCCAAGGAGCGCCGCGGCGATTTTCTCGGAAAAACCGTCCAGGTAATTCCGCACGTCACCGACGCCATCAAAGACGCGTTTCGTAAAGTGGCCGATAACGTGGACGTTGTGATCGTGGAAATCGGCGGTACCGTCGGCGATATCGAATCCCTGCCGTTTCTCGAAGCCATCCGCCAGATGCGTCTGGAGCTGGGGCCCGAAAACGTCGTTTTCGCCCACCTCACGCTTGTACCGTTTATCCCGACCGCTGGCGAACTCAAGACCAAGCCCACGCAGCACAGCGTAAAAGAGCTGCTAAGCATCGGAATTCAGCCGGATATCCTGATTTGTCGCAGCGACCGCCCACTGGGTGCAGACCTAAAGGCCAAAATCGCCCTCTTCTGCAACGTCGCTGAATCAGCGGTCATTTCCGCTACGGACGTCGCCAACATTTACGAGGTCCCGCTGTCGCTCGCTTCCGAAGGCCTCGATGAACAGCTTTTGAAGCTTTTGCGTTTGGAAGCGCCGCCGCGCGATCTGAGTCCGTGGCTCGCGATGCTCGAAACGCTCGAACACCCGCAAGGCGAAGTCCGCATCGGAGTGGTAGGGAAGTACGTGCAGCTCGAAGACGCCTACAAGAGCCTGCGTGAAGCGTTGGTCCATGGCGGTTTGGCGAACCGACAGCGTGTCGTTATCGAATGGGTCGAAGCCGAAGACATCGACTCGCCCGCCGCCGCCGAGCGCATGTTGCACCACGTCGATGGCATTCTCATTCCAGGCGGATTCGGCAAGCGTGGAATCGCTGGCATGGTCCACGCCATCACCTACGCGCGCAATCACAAAGTTCCGTTTTTCGGCATTTGCCTCGGCATGCAGTGCGCCACCATCGAATACGCGCGCCAAGTCTCCAGCCTCGATCGCGCCGATAGCACGGAATTCGAGCCCGGCACGCCCCATCGCGTCATTTACAAACTCCGCGAACTACTCGGCGTGGACGAAATGGGTGGTACCATGCGCCTCGGCGCCTGGCCCTGCAAACTCCAGCCGGATTCCTTCGCGTTCAAAGCCTACGGCAAGACCGAAATTTCCGAACGCCACCGCCATCGCTACGAATTCAACCGTGATTACGAAGAGACGCTAACTCGCGCTGGCTTCCGCATCACCGGCAAAACTCCTGATGGCGTCTATGTCGAAATCGTAGAAGTCCCGGACCACCCCTGGTTCCTCGGCTGCCAGTTCCATCCCGAATTCAAGTCCAAGCCGCTCACCCCGCATCCGCTCTTCGCCGCCTTCATCCGCGCCAGCCTCGACCATCGCCGCCATCGCCTCGGCGCCACCTCCGAAACCCGCGTCCCCGCCGCCGACTCAAGCGCCAGCTAGCGCTGTCCGCCCAGCTCGCTGTACCTCGGCTCCTCTTTCATCCAACATCGAATTTCTAATCTCCAGCTCTAGAACTCGTTTAATCCTTTGCCGCAGCATTGCGGAGCTTGATAAGCCACTGGCCATTGATGCGCTCGAGTTCTTCCACCTCGCGCCCCGCGTTCACCACCTTAGCGGGCGCATCCGCGCCGGTCCGCGGCGAAACTTCCAGCCAATACGCTTCCAGGTGAGCGTGATCCCGGTCAGTAAATTCCAGATAGGTATTCAAGTCCATCACATACACGCGCTGCTGCCCGGCCTCGCGCTGCTTTAGATTCGCGATCATCTTTTTGATCGCATCTCGTCCCTTGACGGCATTCGCCCCGGTGCCAAATTGACCATCCGGCGCATACAACGCCGCGTACGCATCCGGGTCCTGCGCGTACAAGGCGCGGCTGTACTTCCACATCAGGTTTTCGATCTGCCCGCGATCGTCGGCGCGTGATTGCGCGCCGTTTTTCGCCGCCGCCACTCGGTAGCCGAG
>JASHWB010000223.1 GCA_030044295.1 Candidatus Acidiferrales bacterium | reverse complement strand
AAGAGAAGTAGCTTGGAGCAGAACATTCAGTTTGTGAAGGCCGCCTGAGCTTTCCTCTACGCCAGGCATCTGACCGATTCGCGTCAATAATCCGGCGACCGTTGTTTCGTTCCCGTCGGACCGGACGGCGATTTCGTACGAGTTGTCGAGCCCGAAGGTGATGACATCGCCGCTCCGCAACCGGGCGCGATGCACTCGGCTTCCGTTGACAAAAATCCCGCGATGGTGGCCGCGATCCTCCAGGTACCACCCGTCGGGATCGGCGATGATAGCGCAGCATCGCCGCGATATCCGCGGGTCGGACAGTGGGAGATGATTGCCGGAATCGGTTCCGCGCCCAATCAGGAAGGGCAGATCCGCAACCCGAACGAGCGCCTGCGAGCCGTCAGGAGACCTGACCTCAAGGCCGAGCTGGGCTGGATCGGCGGATTGCATTCTAATTGCGCGCATTCTAACACGCCCCGTAGCCACGCGCTTTAAAGGCTCTGGACGGCAAGAGCCTCGCCGCGCTCGCGCCTAAACCCGAGACCACATTTGTGTCCCTTTCACTGCCGCTAGGGTTGCGGAGCGTCATGCTTCAACCTTACCGATAGTACTGAAACTGCTAGCCTTACTTGTCCTATAGAGCTAAGAATTCGCCAATTTCGTTATTGACATGGAGCGATCGGTTCAGGTATGTACAAGGTCACCGTGCGATTCGTTTTGGGGTTGAGAGTCACACCACGTTCTACTCACGTTCCAGTGCCGGATGGGGAGTGGCCATGAAGCAGCTGACGCGGATCTTTCTATCGTTAGTGCTGATCGCAGGCGGTGCCGTGATCGCGCGTGCAGATAGCGCCCCCGTGACCTCGAGCAGCTCGAGCGACTTCAAGGTCATACTGAACGATCCCACCTGTCCAGCAGGAACAGATTGCGTTGCTCTCGGCTATACCGGCACCACCGATACCTTGGCGGTACTTTTCCTGGCGCCCACTCCTATTCAGATCCCGGCAGGACAAACGGCTGCGTGCTCGACTAATTTTGGCCAGTGTCTCGTTTTCTTCCCGGGTGACGGTGACGGTGACGCAGACGATTACTTCTTCGGTGTGCTTTTCGTTGGAGCGGTAACTCCGGGGGAGGACTTTGATATCGGCATCTCGGGTCTTTCCAACTTTTCTCTATTGCTGCCCAGCGATTTTTCATGCGAAAACGAATCGCAGTGCGCCAACGGAATTATCGATTTCGCCACCACTCCCGAGCCTTCAACGGTGCTTCTGTTAGCCATGGGGCTTGTTTTTCTCGGCATTCTTCGACGCAAGGATTTCGGCCTTTCTCAGCGTCGCGCCTGACTTAGAGCTCTCTGGACTGCACCTCGTCGAACAGTGCAATCGGACTCTGTGCTTCTTGCGGCTGTCCCCGGCAATCCTGCTTAGTGCTTCGCCGCGGAATACTGCTTAATCAAAACAGTAAATTCGGGATCGGCCGTCAAACTCTTCAAGTCTTCGTCTCCCGCCGCGTATTCCGCCGGATAATGCTTTTCCAGGGCCTCGCGTAAAGTGCTCAGTGCGTCCGATTTTCGGCCGAGAATCGCGTCTATTTCCGCTTGTGCATACACGTAGCTCACGTTCCCCTTGTCGATGCCCCGAGCCTGCCGTATGAAATCCAATGCTTGCGGCGCGCTCCCTGTCTTAGCGTACGAGAGTGCTATGTCGCTCATCACGTCGGCATCTTGCGGATTGGTTTCCAGCTCTTTGAATCCTGTGGATATCGTTTGAAGATAAGTGCTGCGAGCCTTACCGTCTTCTCCTAAGTCGCGATAGGCGTCCGCGAGATTCAGTACAACGTCGGAATCGTTCGGGTTAAGTTGCACGGCCTTTTCGAACATCGGCACCGCTTGTGAATACTGCTTCAGAAGAAAATAGGAGGTTCCGAGATTGCTATAGGTTGAAAAGTATGGCTCGATGGAGAGCGCCTTTTGCAAATATGGTATCGACTTTTGATAGTCGCCCTGCTGCAAGTACATGTTGCCCACGTTTTCGAATCCCACATCGATGTCGGGTTCAAGCAAGGAAACCTTCTCGAACGCCTGCAAGGCCTCCGAATAATCGCCCACCCTGGCGTACGCCTCTCCGAGAGAGTTTTCATCGACCCAATAATACGGGTTTAGTTTGGCCGCTTTCTGGTACGCCTCCAGGGCCTGAGCCGAATCGCCGCTGTCGAGATAGACGTCGCCAAGCCGACGATAAAAATCGTCCGAATTGGGCGCGAGAGAGAGTGCCCGTTTCAACTCCGCAATCGATTCGGCGTATTTGCCCGTCGTGCGATAAACGCTCCCAAGCGTTGCATGGACTTCCGCAAGTTTGTCGTTCAATTGCTGTGCCTGCTGAGCAGCAACTAGCGCCTTTTGCGTCCAGAATGGGTCTTTCTTGATTTTGTACATCCGCAGGCTGGCGTCTGCCACGCCGGTGTATGCCAAAGCAAATCTGGCGTCCGTTTTCACTGCCTGGTCGAAATAATCCAGGGCGGACTGGATGCTCTTGCCATCGTGGCCGCGCAAGGAATTGCGGCCGCGCAGATAGAGATCATATGCAGTGATGTTGTCAGTCGGCCTCGATGCTGCCGAAGCCAATTCGTCACTCGTCGGGTTCACATTGAGACCTGCTACCAGTTGGCTATAGATCTGGTCCTCGATGGTGAAAATATCCCCGATAACTCCATCAAATTCCCGGCTCCAGAGCGTTTTGGCATCAGCAACATCTTCGAGGTTCACGATAACTCGGATCTTGTCGCCGGCGCCTTGCAGGACGCCTTGTACGAGCAAGTTGGCTCCTAGAGAGCGGCCAATTTTAGGTAGCGGCTGCCGTTGATCCGCTTGTTCGGCGGCATCCACTGACGTTACTCGCACATCCTTGAGCTGGAACAGTTTGGCCGATAGAGCTTCCTCGATTCCCTTAGCGACGTAGTCCCATTGCGATGCATCTCCTAGCACTTGGAGAGGTAAGACCGCGACGAATCGGCCGCTGGTAAGTGGCGGAATTCCGGCAAGCGCGGCGGTGCCCCCTGAACTACGGCGGTTCACCCCGTTACGACGCACCCGCCAAACGACGGCACCTACGACGATCACGCCCACCATTGCACAAAGCACCCAAACCCAGCGACCGGCCGCCACCTGCGGAACTGCAATTTGAATACTGGTTCCGGTGCGCGAAAAAACGCGGGACGCGGTGCCGGGAGTTTCGGAGGCTTTCAGGTCGGCCAATATCTCGTAAGCGTTTTGGTACCGTGCAGCTGGATCCCGTTCCAGGCAGCGCATGATCACTGCCACGAGCCAGTTCGGCAGGGACGAGTTGGCCAATTTTGGGCTTTTCGGTCTCTCCCGGACCCGCTGATACATCAACTCCAGCGTCGTCTTGCCGGTAAACGGCACGTCGCCCGTAGCCATTTCGTAAAGGATCAGGCCGTAGGCGTACAAATCGGAGCGCCCATCAGTTGGTTTGGCTTCTGCTTGTTCTGGAGACATGTAGCGCGGCGTGCCCAGAAATGCCCCTGTTTGGGTCATGCCGATGGCGCCTTCCGCAAATGATCGCGCGAGGCCGAAATCCGATACGTAGATCTGATCGTTCTTGTCCACGAGTATGTTCTGTGGCTTTAGATCTCGGTGGACAACCCCTTCCGCATGCGCGGCCGCGAGTGCATCGGCAAGCTGCGTGGCGAAATTCACCAACCGGTCGAGGGGCAGCTTGGGAGTTTCCTTGATGATCTGATGTAAATCTTGGCCCTCCACGTAAGCCATGGTGATGAACTTCAATCCGTTCACTTCACCGAGGTCGTGGATTCGCAAGATATGCTTGTGCGAGATCTTGCTGGCCAGCACCAATTCCTGCTTGAATCGATTGAGAGCCGTCGCCTCTGCCATCATGCCCTGTCGCACTACTTTTATGGCGATTGTGCGATTCAGCTCCCGGTCGTAGGCTCTATACACCCTCCCCATGCCGCCTTCGCCGAGAAGCGCCTCGATGTGATAACGCGGCCCGAAGTCGCTTCCAACTCTTAGCGAGCCGGGATCGACTGCCTGGATCGTCTCGGATTCCGCGACCGATACAGGCGAGTTGCATTCCGAGCAATTTGCGGCGAAGTCTGGATTGGGAGTCTTACATTGTGGACAGATGACCATGCGCCTACACGATCAAGCGGGCACTTCGAATGGCCCGGATTATCCGGCATCCCGCGAACGTTTGCAACTGCGTTACTACGCACCAAATCCTTTAAAACCACCTCCTGATCGCACCTGCCGCCACGGTTCAGGAAAATCCGATCCCGCGCTTGCGCCCTCCTCAGATCCAAGCCTTCCCGTGCTTTTATCGTAGATTGGGGTATGCTTTGGATAGTCCGCCGATTTCTGAGACTTCGGATATGCTTCCAATCGCTGGCTCGGCTCCTCCAGAATCGCGCCTGCTCTTTCGGCCAATTGGCAAAAACGTGGCGTCCTTTGCGGCCCGCATCTTAGCTGCACTGGGACTAATCCTCGTCGTTACGTTCATCTCATTTGGACCTCTGCATGTGAATGCCATTACAGCCGGCTTCCTCTACCTTGTTGCCATCCTCGTGATCGGAGCCGTCGGAGGATTGATCGAGTCAATCGTCGCATCCATTGCCGCGATGCTGTGTTTCAACTACTTCTTCCTCCCGCCGATCGGCACCCTGACCATCGAAAATCCGCAAAATTGGATCGCGCTATTCGCCTTCTTTGCAACCTCGCTTACCGCCAGCCAGCTTTCCGCGCGTGCCAAGCGACTCACTCGCGACGCAATCCTGCGCCAGCAGGAAATCGAAAAGCTGTATTCGCTCAGCCGCGCTTTGCTGCTATCCGATCCCAGCCAGCCGATTGCTCACCAGGTGGTTCAGCACGTGGCACAAGTTTTCGATTTTCCGGTGGTCGTCCTGTACGACCGAACGAATAACCGCATCTATAAGCTTGCGGAACTGGAGGAGAGCCCGGAAATCGAAGGTCAGCTCCGAGATGTGGCCTCGCAATCGACCACCTTTCGCGACGAGAAAAAGAGCCTGTCCATTGCGCCCGTTCGCCTGGGCGGTCAGCCGATCGGCAGCTTGGCTGTCGTTGGATTGTTTCTATCGGACGCTGCTTTTCACTCGCTCTTGAACCTCGTGGCGATTGGCCTCGAACGGGCAGCTTCGCAAGCGGCTGTAAATCGCGCTGAAATCGCCACCCAAAGCGAGGAACTCAAATCGACTCTGCTCGACGCAATCGCCCACGAATTCAAGACGCCGCTCACATCCATCAAAGCCGTTACCACGGATCTGCTTTCCGGATCGGTCCATGAACTGCCTCAATCGCAGCGCGAATTGGTCACCATTGTCGACGAAAGTGCGGATCGGCTCTCGAAGCTCGTCACCGACGCCATCCAATTGGCAAGAGCCGAGGGCGGAACGTTTCACTTGAACCGCGGAGAGCACTTCGTCGGTTCATTGATTTCGGCGTCGATACGGCAGATGAAGTCGTTGATGGACGGTCGGAGCGTCACCGTCTCGGTCGCGGACGATTTGCCCCCGGTGCGGGTCGATGCGGATCTCATTCAGGTGGTCATAACTCATTTGTTGGACAACGCTCTGAAGTACTCCCCTGCGACGAGTCCGATCTCCATTTCTGCGCAGATGCTAGGCGCACGCGTTGTAATCTCTATCGTCGACCAGGGCCCGGGCATTCCAGAACAGGAGCAGGCGCAAATTTTCGAAAAATTCTATCGAGGCCAAGCGGAGAAGAATCTCAAGGGTACCGGAATGGGGCTGGCGATAGCCCGCGAAATCATGATCGCCCACGGACAGGAGATCTGGCTCGAAAGCCAGATCGGCAGGGGATCTAAGTTTTCCGTGTCGTTGCCAGTCGCCCCGGGAGTTGCCGCTCGATGAGTGCGGGCAGAATTCTGGTGATAGATGACGACCCACAGATTCGTCGCGCCATGCGCGCTACCCTGACTTCGCGGGATTATCAAGTCAACGATGCGCGCACTGGAGAGGAAGCTCTAGAAACGCTTCGCGCTGCGCCATACGATTTGGTGCTGCTCGATATTAATATGCCGGGAATCGGCGGCATTGAAACTTGCCGCTTGATCCGCTCCAGCTCCGAGATTGCGGTCATTATGTTGACCGTCAGCAGCGCGGAAAAAGAGAAAGTCGAAGCGCTCGATGCCGGCGCCGACGATTACATCACGAAGCCATTCAGCATGCCGGAGCTGCTCGCGCGGATTCGAGCCGCTCTGCGCCGGATGCCGCAACCTCCCGGGCAAACCGACTTGCGGCCGCTCGTTTCAAAGGGCTTGCAAATCGATTTGCCCGCTAGGCAGGTTACCGTTCACGGACGCGTTTCGCGGCTTACGGCCAAGGAATTCGATCTGCTTTCCTATCTGCTCGCCCGCCCGAACAAGACCATCGCCCATCGCGAATTACTGCAGGCGGTCTGGGGGCCTGACTATGGCGACGAGCTCGAGTATCTTCGTGTTTTTATCAATCGCTTGCGACGGAAAATCGAGCCCGATCCTCCCAAGCCACAATTCCTCGTGACCGACGCTTGGGCTGGCTATCGGTTTCAGCTTCCGCGGTAGCAGTTTTCCTCCAATACGACAAGAGATCTCGCACGAATCTTCGTAATCGCATTTCAAATTCGCGTGATTGCCCTCACCGCAATCGAAAGCTTCCGCGAGAGTCTGTCCAGAGGTTTACGCCGTTCTTAGGATGCGTTTATGCATCGTTTATTCGCGTGGGCGCATGATCGACGGTGGAATGCGGCCATGAAGAGTTTCGGCAGCCCCGAAATGATGGAACCCCGCGGACGATCCTTCGCCTCTGAGCTTGTCGAGAGGTTCGCCGCCGATCCGCTAGAGGTGAACGTAATTTTCACTGACTTCGAGACGACGGCTGCCGCGCTGAAAGCCGCGGAAGCGTTTGCTCGCGACCTGGGAGCTCGTATCCGCTTGCGGGCGGGACTGGTTGTTCCGTTCCAGTTGCCTATCGATCAACCGCTAATGTCTGTCGAATTCCTGCAGAACCTCTTGCGCAGCCTGGTTGGCAGATCTGAGCCGGATGGGCTCGAACGTAGCATCCATCTGTACCTGTGCCGCAACTGGACCGATTCTCTTTTGGAGATTTTGAACTACGATTCCGTCATCGTAATCGGTCTTCGCAAGCGCTGGTGGCCCACCGCCGCGAGCCGGCTTGTCCACATCCTTCGAGCCAATCGCAACCGCGTGATCGTAGTGGACCCGAATGGGCAGCAAAAAGAATCGCGAAACCGTGCCGCACGAGGCTGCAATTCGATTGCTGTAGCGGAAGTCAGAGTCGAATTGTCGGACGGCCGTCTCAAGGAAAGCGGGCGCTCGTTGACGAGGTGAAGTGATGCTCGATTTTTTTTATGTGGGAGTCGTGCTCGTTTTTTTTGTCCTGCTTTGGGGATTCACCAAGGCATCGGAACGCATGTAGGAGGAGTCGATGGAGTACGCCATCGCGGGCATCGTGTCGGCGGGCTTGTTCGTGTATTTGATGTACGCCCTCATCCGGCCGGAAAAGTTCTGAGGGACATGCAATGACTCCAATTGGCATTGCTCAAATCTTGGTTTTTTTCGTGATCGTGCTCGCGATCACGAAGCCTGTCGGTGCCTTCATGTTTCGCGTCTTCGAGGGGCAGCGCACATTTCTTCACCCGATTTTTCGCCCCCTTGAAAGGCTGATTTATCGCGTCTGCGGCATCCAGGAGGGAGAGGAACAGTCCTGGATTCGCTACTCGGCCTCGCTGATTTCGCTCAGCATCTTCAGTTTTCTGTTCGTGTACGTCATGCAGCGATTTCAGGGCCATCTGCCGCTGAATCCAATGCACTTCGGCACTCCGAAGGCGCCCTCGTTCGCAACGGCGATGACTCCGGATCTCGCCTATAACACCGCCGTCAGCTTCATGACCAACACGAACTGGCAGTCTTATTCGCCCGACACCACGATGAGCTACTTCACGCAGATGGCTGCTCTCGCGGTACAGAACTTCGTTTCTGCTGCCGTCGGAATCGCGGTTGCCGTTGCGTTGATTCGCGGATTCGCGCGCCATACCGTCAAAACCATCGGAAATTTCTGGGTCGACGTAACGCGCTGCACGATCTACATCCTGCTTCCGGTCTGTATCGTCGCCACGATTTTCTTTGTCTGGCAAGGGAGTATCCAGAATTTCAAAGGACCGGTTACGGCGACGACTTTGGAAGGCGCTGCGCAGGTAATCGAGCAGGGACCGTTGGCCTCGCAGGAAGCGATTAAGATGCTCGGCACGAACGGTGGCGGATTTTTTAACGCCAACTCCGCGCACCCATACGAGAACCCAACGCCGTTGGCGAACTACGTCCAAATGATTCTGATCTTCGCCCTCGGTGCTGGTTTGACGTACACATTCGGTATGGCGGTCGGCGACACGCGCCAAGGCTGGGCCATTTTCGCTGCGATGGCTCTGATGTTCCTCGCCGGTGTCTTCATCTGCTACCCATCCGAGCAGCGTGGAAACCCCGTTGTCAACAAGCTCGGCATCGATTCCGCATATACCGGCAGCCAGCCAGGCGGAAATATGGAGGGCAAGGAAACTCGGTTTGGGATCGCACAGTCAGCCCTGTTCACAACCGTCACCACGGATGCGAGCTGCGGCGCCGTCAACACCATGCATGATAGCCTCACGCCACTCGGTGGGATCGTCCCTCTCTTCAACATCCAGACTGACGAAGTGATCTTTGGAGGCGTCGGCGCCGGTTTTTACAGCATGTTGCTCTACGTGATTGTCGCCGTGTTCATAGGCGGCCTGATGGTCGGCCGCACGCCGGAATACATCGGCAAGAAAATTGAGCAAAAGGAAGTGAAGATGGCGATCATCGCGATTCTCTCCACCGCGTTCGTCATCTTAGGTTTCACCGCGCTCAGTTCGGTCGCTCACTTTCGGGCGACTGGCTATTGGAATGCGCCGGGTGCCGCATCGTCAAACACGAACAACAACATCGCTCACGGCTTCTCCGAGATCCTGTACGCCTACTCGAGCGGCGCGGGAAACAACGGTAGCGCCTTCGCCGGAATCAACGCGAACACGCCTTGGTACAACCTTACCTTGGGCCTCGACATGCTCGTTGGCCGGTTCCTTTTCATCATCCCTGCCCTGGCCATCGCCGGCAGCTTGGCGAAAAAGAAACTGATTCCCACAACGAGCGGCACACTACCGACCACCGGAGGGCTGTTCGTTGCGCTCGTGATCGGCACGGTAATCATCGTCGGCGCCTTGACGTATTTCCCCGCGCTTTCGTTAGGCCCGATTGTTGAGCATTTCCAAATGCTGAGCGGCAAGCTTTTCTGAAACGGAGAGCGAGGAACTACAGTGGCTACGACGATGGCCAGTCCACCCGAACAAAAGCCGGAGCAGAAGGTTAAGCACGAGGAAGCGAGCCTTATTTCACGCGGCGTCCGGGCGCGGCCTCTGTTCGATCCGGAAATCCTGCGGCGCGCCATCAAAGAATCCTTCATCAAGCTCGATCCCCGCATGGTCGCAAAAAACCCGGTGATGTTTGTTGTCGAGGTGGGCGCGGCGCTCACCACCGCCTTCGTGATCAAAGACGCGCTCGCGGGCGTTCACAATGTTTTCTTCGGAGTTCAAATCTCCCTATGGCTCTGGTTTACGGTTCTGTTTGCCAACTTTGCCGAAGCCATGGCTGAGGCGCGCGGCAAGGCTCAGGCCGATAATTTGCGGAAGACGAAAACGGACACGATGGCGCGAAAGATTCTGTCCGACGGCAAGTTTGACATGATTCCTGCCTCGAAACTCCGCGCGGGAGACCTCGTTTTCTGCGAGGCCGGTTATTTGATCCCTGGTGACGGCGAGGTGATCGAGGGAGTAGCCAGCGTGGACGAGTCCGTGATCACCGGAGAAAGCGCTCCGGTCATTCGCGAATCGGGAGGTGATCGCAGCGCTGTCACGGGTGGCACGAAAGTCCTGTCAGACCATATCAAGGTTCGCATCACCTCCAATCCCGGTGAGACTTTTCTCGACCGCATGATCGCTCTCGTGGAAGGTGCCGTTCGCCAGAAAACCCCTAACGAAATCGCTCTGAATATTCTAATCGCCGGCTTGACTCTGATTTTCCTGATGGCCGTTGCTACGCTTCCTCCGTACGCGAAATACGCGATCGCCGCGATCGGAAGAGGTTCGGCTCCCACCGTCGCGGTACTCGTATCCCTTCTTGTTTGCCTGATTCCGACCACGATCGGCGGCTTGCTTTCCGCCATCGGCATCGCCGGCATGGACCGCGTCATGCAGCACAACGTCCTGGCCATGAGCGGAAAGGCCGTCGAGGCTTCCGGCGACGTCAATACTTTGCTCTTGGACAAGACAGGAACGATCACTCTCGGCAATCGCCAGGCGGTCGAGTTTATTCCGGTGAACGGAGCCACCGAGAGCGAGTTAGCAGACGCCGCTCAGCTATCCAGTTTGGCGGACGAGACTCCCGAAGGGCGCTCTATCGTCGTGCTTGCCAAGGAGAAATACGGTCTTCGCGGCCGCGAAGTCGCCGAGCATGAAGCGCAGTTCATCCCCTTCTCCGCCTACACAAAAATGAGCGGAGTCAACATCGACGGTCGGCAACTGCGGAAGGGCGCAACGTCCGCCGTCGCTAAGTTCGTCACGGAAGCTGGTGGCAAAGTCCCCCAAGCGCTTGCCCAAATTTCCGATCGCATTTCCAGGAATGGCGGCACTCCTCTGGCAGTCGCCGACGGTCCGAGAGTTCTCGGCGTCATTCATCTGAAGGACATCGTGAAGGGTGGTATGAAGGAGCGCCTCGCCTCTCTGCGCGCCATGGGCATCCGCTCGATCATGATCACCGGAGATAATCCGCTTACCGCCGCGGCCATTGCGCAGGAAGCGGGCGTGGATGATTTTCTCGCCCAGGCCACTCCTAAGGACAAGCTCGAATACATCAAGAACGAGCAGGCGCAGGGTCGGCTCGTCGCTATGACTGGCGACGGTACCAACGACGCTCCTGCCCTGGCTCAAGCGGATGTGGGCGTCGCTATGAACACCGGAACCATGGCGGCGAAAGAAGCGGGGAATATGGTGGACTTGGACAGCAACCCGACGAAGCTCATCGAAGTCGTCGCGATTGGCAAACAGTTGCTTATCACACGCGGGTCGCTGACCACCTTTTCGATCGCCAACGACGTCGCGAAATACTTCGCCATTATTCCGGCCATGTTCGCGTCGATTTATCCCGAGCTGAACCACCTGAACATCATGGGTTTGCATTCGCCTCAAAGTGCGGTGCTCGCCGCGGTCATTTTCAATGCGCTGATCATCGTGGCCCTCGTTCCGCTGGCTCTGCGAGGCGTGCGCTATAAGCCGGTAAGCGCGGGTCAGATGCTCATGCGCAATCTCTTGATCTACGGTCTCGGCGGAATCATCGTGCCGTTTCCCGGCATCTGGGCCATCGACAAAATCCTGGTCGCGTTGCATCTCGCATAGGGGAGGGAACCATGATTAAGGAGCTGGGACCGGGACTGCGGCTCACGATCGCCCTCACCATACTTACCGGCCTGATTTATCCGGCCGTGATGACCGGCGTCTCCGAAACAATTTTCCCGCATCAGGCCAATGGCAGTCTGATTCGCGTGGATGGCAAGATCGTAGGCTCAAGCCTCATCGGTCAGTCGTTCTCCAAGCCCCAGTACTTTCATCCCCGGCCATCCTCCGCCGGCAGCGGATACGACGCGACGCAGTCGGGCGGATCGAATCTTGGTCCCACGAGCGCCAAACTGATCCTCGGCGCAACCACAACTGACGGCAAAGGGAAAGAGACGGTTAGTTTCGATGGCCTTGACGATCGGATCGTGCACTACTGCGTGGACAATGATGTTCCTTATGAATCCTCTATACCGCTCGACCGTTTCAAAGATGCGCAAGGTAATCTTGATGACGTGAAACTGATAGATGCCTTCAACGATTCGAAAAATCCGCTCGTGTTCACCCCCAAAGTTTCCATCCCGTCGGACGCCGTCACAGGCTCTGCTTCTGGCCTTGATCCGGATATAAGCCCCGCAAACGCCGAACTGCAAGCAGCACGGGTAGCAAAAGCGCGCGGCGTCAGCTCAGACCAGATCAAACTGCTCGTCGCGCAATTCACGCATCGTCCAGACTGGGGTTTCATCGGCGAGCCGCGCGTCAACGTGCTCGAGCTCAACATTGCGCTCGATCAACGCTTCCCTCTCTCGACCCCGGCGCCAGTGAATAAGTCCGCGGACGCGGCCTCCGGACGAAGCATCGCTCAGGAGCGCTGAACGTCTTTCGGCGCGCTAACCCCGCATGAGTTTGCTCACAGCCTTCGGCCTGTTGGCCGTCACTCTGATGTTGGCGTTCTATGCGCTGGAAAAGCGCAGCCGCTGGTACACGCTCGCTTTTGCAGGAGCCTGCGTATTGGGGTCAATCTACGGATTCCTTCAGGGAGCTTGGCCGTTCGGACTTGTGGAAGGCGTCTGGTCGCTTGTAGCTGTCCGCCGTTGGGTCCTGGCTCAACATCCGACACACTGATCGTCCCTCACAGTTTCCCTTTTCCTGCACTCCCGCTAAACTTAGCCTAGATGGAGAAGACTTCACCCCAGCGGCCAAGCCCCGAGCAGTTGCTTGAGCAAATTGAGCTTGAGGAGCGCCGCGCTAGGCGCGGCCGGCTCAAGGTATTTCTCGGCTACTCCGGTGGCGTCGGCAAGTCCTTTCAGATGCTCGACGAAGGCCGCCGCCGCATGCAGCGCGGAGAAGACGTCGTCGTCTGTGCCCTGCAGCCCGCCTATCCGCCTGAAGTTCAAGAGGTTTTGCGCAAGCTCGAAATCATTCCGACGTTGAAATGCGGCGAGTCCGAATCCATCGACGTGGAAGCTGTAATTCGCCGCCACCCGCAAGTCGCCTTGATTGATGGCCTCGCGTACGATAATCCGCAAGGTTGCACGAATGCGCATCGCTGGCAGGATGTCGAACAGCTCCTGAACTCAGGCGTCTCCGTGATCACTACGGTCAACCTGCAATACCTGGAGAAGCTCCAGGATGAAATCGAACGCATCACCGGATCGCGCGCAACGAGCACCATCCCCCGCGGCTTCCTGGATGGGAGCGCCGACGAGATTGTCGTCGTGGATACGCCCGCGCCGGAAGCTCCATCTGCCGGCTTGGCGCCGCCCGAGCGTGCCGCTCTTCTCGTCGAACGGCAACGGCTCTCGAGGCTGCGTGAACTGGCGTTGCTCGTTGCCGCTTCGGTCGTGGATCG
>JASHWB010000016.1 GCA_030044295.1 Candidatus Acidiferrales bacterium | reverse complement strand
CTATGGAGAGAGGCGTTCAGCTCGCCGTCTGGTACATGGACGCGGATTTGATCGAATTACGCGCACTTGCCTGGAATGGCGAATTTGGCGGAGTCGCGAAGCTTTACGTAAACATCGGGCGGCTGCAAGAAGCGGCGCGGTTGCTGAGCGGATTTCCGCGCGACCCATCTGATGCCCGAGAGGTCAGCTTGGGAGCTTTTGGTCCTCGGACCGCAGGTGGTGGCATTAGCATGCGCTTTTTCTGTATTGATAAGGCCGGTCACGCTCGGGTCGAGGTCAAAATCGAATCCGACATATTAATATTAAATGACGAGCGGCCGCAGTCAGTGACCCTGTGGTTGCCGGTCGAAGCCGCCGCCATTGATCGCTTTGTCGACGACTTGCGGCGTATCGACGTCGAAAAATCGGGAACAGCATATTTGCCAGCGTCTGACCGATAGTGAATTCACCCAATCGCTCGCCAACCGTTCCGACTCGTTCGTAGAACGCGTATGGGCAGAGCTTGCTCTGCCCATACGTGCAAAGCTACTTTGTTTCGGCGGGGGTCATAGTGACAGGGCCCTGGCCGCAGATTTCGATTTCAACGGGCTCGTCCTTTGCGCCGTCGTAGTGGACCTTTCCGGCGAGGTCGGTGACGAAGCTGCCGGTGGGCATGGGAACCATCTTGTCCGGCTCGAACTTCGTTCCCGTGCCGACCCACCAAGTGCCGGAAATCACCGTGGCATATCGATCGTAGGTGTGGAAATGCGGGTGGCTCATCATATGCGGAGGAAATTTCATCAGTACGATGTAGAAGCCGGGCTTCGTCGAATCGCCGACGAGCGTCGCCATCTGCGGTCCGCCGGGGCGTCCGCGCCATTCGATTTGCGACGGCCACTTATAGACGACATGCGTCGAGTCGATATTTGCGCTAGGAGGAACGATGGGATTGGCCGGGCTTGAGGGCGCGTCGGATTGTGCGCGAGGGTGCGCGAAAGAGAGCGCGGCACCGCAGGCGATGATTAGCAGCAAGACTGCGGACGACGCAAGGGCCGACTTTTTGTGAACGGTCCAAAGATTGGGCATACGTTCCTCCAAATTCCTAAGAGCAGGTTTTCTCGCGCAAACACCGCGCTCGAAATGACAATTTTCCTTTTATGCGACGTTCTCGGATGTGTCAGCGCCGCTAGAACGTCGCTCGCGGCAGCGACATGATAATACGCCAGGAGCTACGGACCGCGAGGAACTGTCCTGTGGCACGCGGATCGGGAAACGGGCGCGGTCTTGCCGCTTTGTGTATGCACATCGGAATCGATCATGGCGGCGGCGCGCGAAGCGGTCTAACCTAAGTTTGCATCCCGTATACCGCGCTGGCGGTTTTGCGCGGGCTGCGGCGTTGATACGCATTTCAAACCCAAGTAGATGGGAGCGGTTCGATGGCTAGGAATGGGCGCGACGTGGAATTACTGGGCACGTTAGCAGTGGCTCCGCCGAAAATCGAGGAATTTCAGCACGTGAAGGTGCGCGTGGAAGGAGACGTGGCGCGCCTGACGCTGGACCGTCCCGAACATAACCTGCTAAACGAGCGCATGCTTTCGGAGATCGCCTCTGGAATCAATACCTTCGGCGAGCGGAACGCGGTGAAGCTGATCGTGCTGGATTCGTTAGGCAAGACGTTCTGCGGCGGAATCGAACTAGGCGAGTACACGCAGCGGCGCGTGTTTCAGATGCTCGAGGCGTTTCATGGCGCGTTCGCGGCAATGCTGGACACGTCCACGCCGGTGCTGGTGGTGGTGAACGGCGCGGCCTACGGCGGCGGCGCGGAACTTGCGGCGCTGGCCGATCTGGTGATTGCGACGCCCAAGGCGCGATTCGCGCAGCCGGAAATCAAGCTGGGCGTGTTTCCTCCACTGGCCGCGGCAGTGCTGCCCTACATTTTGGGGCCGAAACAGGCGCTGGAATTGGTGCTGACCGGCGAGGCGATTACCGGCGAGCGCGCGTTGGAATTAGGGCTGGTAAATTGGCTGGTGCCCGAAGCGGACTTGCAGAAAAAAGTGGACGAAGTGATCGGGAAAGTTGCGAGCCAGTCTGGACCAGTGCTGACCATGGCGAAAAAATCGATCCTAGGCAGTTTGGGATTGCCGTTGCGCGAAGGCGTACGCCAATCCATGAAAGTTTTCCTGAACGAACTGGCGGAACTCGAAGATTCGCAAGAAGGTTTGCGCGCGCTGGTGGAAAAGCGCGCTCCGAAATGGAAGAACCGGTAACGCCATGACCGTGCGCCACTGGCTGAGGCCGCGATCGGCATGTTACACTGCACGCGACAATTGAACTGGAATCGGGGATTCGGAAGGCTGTGAAAATCGGCCACGGTCCCGCCACTGTGATCGGCCCGCGCGAATAGCGCTGAACGGCTGAGAGTCAGGAACGCACCCGAGCCAGGAAACGCTAGCGCGCTTCGCGAGAAAGCGCGCGGCCACAAGCCTCGCGTCTCGCGAGGCTTTTTCGTTTTTGGGGGCGGAGCAGCGGCAGATGCGCTGGAGCGCGATTTTCGCGACGATGGCCATTGCTGTTCTAGCGAGCGTCTCGGCGGCGCACGCGGCACGCACGCCACAAACCGACGGCGGGCAGGCAAGCGCCACCCGCATCATCATTGATGGCGCGGGCCGTCGCGTGATGATTCCGGCACAAGTGAATCGCATCGTTACGCTGGCGCCGAATTTGACGGAGACGGTTTACGCGCTAGGCTTGGGCGACAAGCTGGTCGGCGATACGAACGAATGCGACACGCCAGCGGCGGCCAAGCTGAAGCCACATGTAGGCGATGTGGTCGATCCGAGTTTGGAAGCGATTGTGGCGCTGCGGCCGGATTTGGTGCTGGCGACCACGTCGATCAACCGCCCGGAGACAGTGGATGCGCTCGGGAGGCTGGGAATTCCGGTCTACACGAGCGACGCGCAGAGCGTGTTGCAGATGCTGGATTCGGTGCAGCGAATCGCCGGGATCTCCGGCGCAGGGGATCAAGGCACGAAGCTGGTGACGCAATTACGCGCACGGCTGGATGCGATTCATGCGCGGCTGGCGGACCGTCCCGTGCAGCACGTACTATTCGTGATTTGGGACGAACCGCTGATCACCATCGGGCAGAATACGTTCATAGAGGACGCGTTGCGATGGGCGGGAGCGGAATCCGTAGTGCTGTCGGATCAGAAGTGGCCGCAACTGAGTATGGAAGAAGTGCTGCGGCTGCAGCCGGATTACATTTTGTACGCGGCGCACGATCAGAAATCCACCCAAACGCTGGAGGAATTGCGCGCGCGTCCGGTGTGGCGCGACCTGGACGCCGTGGAAATGGGGCACGTGCTGGATCTGAGTGAAGAGGCGCTGCGGCCTTCGCCGGGACTGGTGGACGTGATCGAACAGCTGGCGCGAGAACTGCATCCTGATGCATTTAGAGACAAAGCCGGAATCTGAATTCCAGGCGCCCAAGGCGAGCCTGACGCAACAGAGCGGAAGCATCGCCGGAGTGCGCGCGTTCCGTCCGCTGACGCCGGGGCGGCTGGTTTTCATCTGCGTGATGCTGCTGGTGGCGCTGTTCGTAGCCGTGGTGATCGCGCTGCGCATGGGCACGTTTCCGATTTCCATTCGCCAAATCGTGCTGACGCTTTTCAACGGCGCGATCGGGCGGCGCGCGGAGATTCCTTCCGATTACTGGCTGGTGGTTTTCGGGCTGCGGCTGCCGCGAATCGCGCTGGGCATTCTAGTGGGCGCGGCGCTTTCGACGGCCGGCGCAGGATATCAGGCGTTACTTCGCAACCCTCTGGCCGATCCGTATGTGCTGGGAGTTTCGAGCGGAGCGGCGCTGGGCGCGATTATCAGTTTGATCGTGGCCCCGCGGGTTCCGGGGCTTATTCAAGTGGCGGCGTTCGTAGGCGCTGTCGCGACGATTGCGATCGTCTATTTTCTAGGCCGGCGCGGAGGGCAACTTGATAGCGGCACGCTGTTGCTTGGGGGAATCGTGACGGCGTCGTTTCTTTCGGCCGTGATCATGTTTCTGATGACCACGCTGAGCGGGCGCGATCTGCGCGGAATGTCGTTTTGGCTGATGGGTGATCTGGCCACCCCGCCTTCGGTGAATATGGGCTGGCTGTATTTTCTGCTGGCGATCGGTGTCGGGACGATTTTTGGAACGGCCGCGGACTTGAATTTGATTTTGACCGGCGAGCAAGAGGCGCGGCATTTGGGCGTCAACGTAAACCGCGTGAAGCTGGTCGTATATCTCGCGGCCTCGATTCTGACGGGACTGGCGGTTTCGGTGAGCGGGGCGATCGGGTTTCTGGGGTTGCTAGTGCCCCATGTGATGCGAATGATGTTCGGCACCGATTACCGCGTGCTGATTCCGACGTCGGCGATCGGCGGAGCAATTTTGATCGTGCTGGCGGACACGCTGGCGCGGACGGTGGTCGCTCCAACGGAATTGCCGGTAGGCGCGATGACGGCGATTGCCGGCGCACCGCTGTTTATTTACCTGATGCGGAGGCGCGTGCGATGAGCGCAGTTGCAGGCAGCAGCGGAATCGCGCGCGCGGCGGCGCAAGTGGCCGAGCCGCGGTTGAAAGTCGAGCAGGCGAGCTTTGCTTACGCGGCAACAGACAAATCCGCGCCGAAATTCACGCTCGGACCGATAACGTTCGAGGCACAGAAACACGAGCTGATCGCGATTCTTGGCCCAAACGCCAGCGGCAAATCGACTCTGCTCGGCTTGCTGGCGGGAATGTACGCGCCGCTCGCCGGGAGAATCGCGCTAGATGGCACCGAAATTTCGAAATTGGACCCGCGCGTGCGCGCGCAGAGAATCGCGCTGGTGCAGCAGGAAAGCGAGCTACTGTTTCCGCTGCGGGTTTGGGAGTACGTGCTGCAGGGGCGCTATCCCTACGGGCGGCGGCTACGATTCGAATCCGAAGAAGATTGCCTGATGGCGGGAAACGCGCTGGCGCAGGTGGGCGCGGACGCATTGCGCGATCGCTGGATGGACCAGCTTTCGGGCGGCGAGAAGCAGCGAGTGATTTTGGCGCGCGCGCTGGCGCAACAGCCGTTGCTCTTGTTGCTGGACGAGCCGACGCAGCACCTCGATATCGGCGGCAAAGTGGAACTGCTGCGGCGATTGCGCAAGCTCACGGCGGAGCGGCGCTACACCGTACTGGTGGTGACGCACGAGCTGAATCTCGCCGCGGAGTTTTCCGACCGCATCGTGCTGCTGCACAAAGGCAAATGCCTTCGCGCCGGCACGCCCGAGGAAGTGTACGACCGCGCCGCGCTCGAAGAAGTGTTCGAGGCGCCGCTGGAAGTGGAGATGCGCGCGAACGGCCGTCCGCGCGTCACTGTGCGCGGCAGCGAGCAAGGCTAGGATTTTTTCACAGCATGCGAACAGCCGGGAGAGCTGCATGGCCCGGCGCACGGCGTTTGCGATTTGTGGTTCGCGGACGCCGCTCACAATCACCGGAGACTCCGCGCACGGGAAGACGGTGAAAATCCGTCGCCGCCGCGCGACTGTAAGGCGGGATTTGCGCCCCACGAGGGACGCGACAAAGTTCCCGGCGCGAGCCACTGTTCCTGAAAGCGAATCGCCCTGATTCGCCGATGGGATGGGAAGGCCGCGCCGCAACCTGGAATTCGCAACTGGAATTTCGGGAATCCGCCAAGCCAGGAGACCGACGGAGTCTCAATCCGGAAACGCGTCGTGTGAATGGCGCGCCCCGGACAACCTTCAACTCCCGCGCGAGAGGGAGAGGAGGACGCCATGAGACTTCGGACTGCCTGCATTTTCTCACTGTTATTGTTTCTGATTTTCACGCAGACCGCTCAAGCACAAAACTCCGCAACCGCGCGCTCCGGCGGCACGATTCGCGGCACGGTTTACGATCCGGCCGGCCGCGCGGTACCACGCGCGACGGTCAACTTGCTTAGATCCATGGTCGCCGTTGCTCAGGCGCAAACGGACGACAACGGCAAGTATCAGTTCCGCGAACTCGCGAACGGGACGTACACAATCGTCGCGAATGCACCCGGACTGACAAAGTCATCTGATCCAACCGCACTACGCGCGGGAGAAACCGCGACACTCGATCTGTATCTCGCGCTCAGGGCGATGCAAGAGCAAGTGGTCGTCTCTGCGTCGCTCGGCGGAGCGCTTTCGCCGCAGATCGGATCGTCTGTCACGGTCGTCAGCCAGCAGCAGATGCAAAACGAAGGCGTCGAAACGCTGGCCGACGCACTGCGCGAGGTTCCCGGCGTTAGCGTCGCCCGCACGGGGCAATTAGGAACGGTGACGAGCGCGTTCGTGCGCGGAGGAAATTCCAACTACGATCTGGTGATGATCGACGGCATTCCCATGAACGATTTTGGCGGTGGATTCGATCTGGCTCCGTTGCCGGTGGACGGAGTGCAAAAAGTGGAAGTCACGCGCGGGCCGGAAAGCGCCCTTTACGGCTCGAACGCGATCGCCAGCGTGATTAACGTGGTCAGCGAGGCGGGCGAGGGCGCGCCGCACTTCAGTTTCGACGGTGAAGGCGGCAGCTACGACACGTGGAAGATTTCGACGGGCGGCGCCGGGCTGACGCACGGGATCGACTGGGCCTACGATCTTTCGCGATTGAGCACCCAGGGCATAGTGCCGTACGACACTTACCGGAATCAGACGTCATTCGTGACTTTAGGGTATTCGCGCAGCCCGCGCCGCAAATTCGTGCTGCATTTCTTCGGCGATGCGGGCCGCGACGACAATCCGGGGCCGTGGGGTTCGGATCCGGACGACCTCTATCCGAGCGATCCATCGACAGGCGCACTGGATTTCGAAGCGGCGTATTCGGCTCAGAAGCAGGACCTCTTTGGCTATCAAGCTGGCTACACCGAACAATTCTCCGATCGCTTCCGCCAGGTGACCACGGTGAACTTCGCTACCGATCAGTATGAGTTCTTGCCGACTCCTTCCAGCTTCTTCTCGGGCTCGTTTTCCAAGAACGAGCGGCTGGTGGCCAACACGCGCAGCGAAATCAGTCTTTCCTCGAAAGACGTGCTGGTTGCCGGCTTCGAATACGACCGTGAGACGTTTCGCAACACGGACGTCGTGGACCCGGACTTGCAGCCGTTCACATTGCCTCGCGATAGCTTTGCGGCGTTTGCCGAGAACCGTTGGACGGGCGGCGAGCGCTGGTTCCTGAGCACCGGCGTGCGCGTCGATTCTATTCTCACCGGCGCGTTGCCGGCGGACCCGACTATCGCCGCGCGTCCGTACATTCCGGCAAGTTCGGTCACGCAAGTGAATCCGCGAATTTCGGTTGCGTATCTGGCGCGCGAATCGAGCGGCGGCATTTTCGGCTTGACGCGCATTCACAGCAGCTTCGGCACCGGCATTCGTCCACCGGACGGCTTCGAGCTGGGTTTCACGAACAACCCGGATCTGAAGCCGGAAAAAAGCATCAGCGGAGACGCAGGCGTGGAGCAGCAGCTCTTCGGCGGAAAAGCGGCGGTCGACGTCACATATTTCTATAACTATTTCACCGATCAGATCGTCACGCTGGGCGGATCGCTCTCGAACCTAAGCACGTTCACGTCGGCGAATCTGGCGAACTCGCGAGCCTACGGAATCGAGAGCAGCATCCGAGTTCAACCGATTCGTTCAGTCGAGCTCTCGGCCGAATATACTTGGCTCAATTCGGCAATCCTGGCGCTCAACAACAGCAACCAAACGGAATTGCCCTTCGTTGTGGGCGATCCGCTGACACGAAGACCTCGCAATTCGGCGGCGTACGACGCGACTTGGACCCACGGGCGTCTGATGCTCAATTCGAACGCCAGCATTCGCGGAGCAGACTTGGACCTGGAGCCCAATTATGGGAGCTACTCCTGCACCCTAGGATTGCAGTGCCTGTTTTGGAATCAGGGCTACATCGACGTGAACGCCGGCTTCGCCTATCGTCTTCCGCGGGGCGTCGAAATCTACGGGCACATCAACAACTTGTTGAACGAGCATTACGAGGAGGCGTTTGGCTATCCCGTCCTGCGCCTAAATTTCATCTCGGGCATACGGTTGAATTTCCCAGCCGAACACGCCAATTGAGCGTTCGGCTCTTTACACGGTGGCGACGTTCGATTCGACGGTGTGGGAGCGCGCGCCCGCGGTTTCTTTCATAAAGAGCACGGCTAAGAACAGCAGCACCGTACCCGCTGTCGCCATTAGCATGGTGCTGCTCAATCCGTGCGATTCCGCCAGCGTGCCACCGAGCGTCGGCGCCACGGTGGCTCCAATCAGTTCGCCAACCAGGTTCGCCACGCCGATGCCTGTCCCCGTGAATTCCGGCGGCACGCTTTCCGCCGGGATCAGCACGATCACCAGCGCGGCGATCGCCTGTCCTCCCTGCGTGAAAAACAA
Organism: Candidatus Acidiferrales bacterium; assembly: GCA_030044295.1. Lineage (GTDB taxonomy): Bacteria > Acidobacteriota > Terriglobia > Acidiferrales > UBA7541 > Palsa-295. The sequence continues at coordinate 11,622 of JASHWB010000016.1, read as the reverse complement.
AATCGCCGCGAGCAGCCAAAGATGCCCGTAGAGCGGGCGCGCCAAGAGCGCCAGCGGCAGCAGAGACGATATCGCCGCAAGGAACAGCAGCATCGGCTTGCGTCCGATGCGATCCGATAGCGAAGGCAGCCCGAACCCTAGGAAGAAGCTGCCGAGCCCTGCCGCGCCCAGCAGGAAGCCGGCCGTGCGCGGGTCCTGATGCATGTCGCGCGTGATCAGCAGCGGCGCGAACGTGTTCTGCAGAAATAGCCACGAGATGAACCCGCCCGCTCCGATGCTGCAGAGCCAGATATTGCGGTAGCGCAACACCGAAAAATACTGGCCAATCTGAGTGCCGCGCTTGTGCAGCGCCACAGCCGCGGCCGATGGCTCCGGCTCTTTCACGTATTTCCAGATCAGGAAGGCCATCAGAAGCCCCGGAATGCCGGTGACGAAAAAGCCCCAGCGCCATCCGAACCGGGAAGCGATTTGCGTGGTCAAAATCGGAGCGGCAAACAGTCCGACCAGCGCCGCGCCGCTCGTCACAACTCCCACGTTAAGTCCCCGGCGCGACGGATGCGAAGATTCCTCGGTCAGCGCGCTGATCGCCACCCAGCAGGGCCCTTCCGCCAGCCCGATCAAAGCGCGCATCAGGAGCAGTTCGTCGAAACTGCGTGCCAGGCCGGAAACCCAGGAAAGCGTCGAAAAGATGAGCGTTGCGGGAATCAGGATTTTTCGGCGGCCGAAGCGGTCGGAAGCCGCGCCGAAGAGCAAGGCTCCGATAGCCCAGGCGATGGATACGGCGGACGCGAGAAGGCCGATTTGCTGGTCGTTCAGATGAAAGACCGGCGCGAAATATGGTGCAAGATACAGCTCGGCCATTCGGTCGAGGAAAACCGTGCCCCAGGTGAAAAAAAGAATGCCGACCAGGATTTTCTCGTAGCGTCGCGAATATTCCACGATGGACTTCGCCTCGAAAGGATGGCTGCCGCGAGTTGCGGTTCGCGCGGCTGCGCCAATCTATGTCATGCCGCGCGGATGGTCAACAGAGCGAGCGAAAGAAATAGCCCACTCCACCATGTTGGCGATCTAACAGCCTGTTGAAAAAGAGATTTGCCATGGCATTCGGACCGCAACGAGGCAGGCGCGTTTACACAAATCCCGAGGGGGAAGCAGATTCCTCATCGGACGCCCACCCGCCCTCTGCCGGAATGACATCTCCTCGGCCTTTTTCAACAAGCTGCTTGCGGACAAATTGGCCGGGGCAGGCCGGTCTGCCGGCCAGCGGCTTCCCATCGCCTAAAAACTATGGAACCGCGCCAAATCAGGCTAGACAGGCATTACATGTGATGTAGAATCGTTGCCAATTTATGCCTCTTGCAATAGGCTCACGGATGGGCTCGTTTGAAATCGTTTCCGCCATTGGCGCGGGCGGAATGGGCGAGGTCTACCGAGCTCGGGATACCAACCTTGGCCGGGACGTGGCCATCAAGGTTCTGCCCGACGCGTTCGCGCGCGACGCCGAGCGCATGGCGCGATTCGAGCGCGAAGCCAAAGTTCTCGCCTCGCTGAATTACCCCAACATTGCAACGATCCATGGGCTAGAAGACTCCGGCCGTACACGAGCTCTAGTGATGGAGTTGGTCGAAGGCCCGACGCTGTCCGACCGAATCAGGCAAGGGCCTATACCGATCCAGGAGGCACTGCCCATCGCCAAGCAACTCGCGGATGCGCTGGAGTACGCGCACGAGCACGGCATCGTTCACCGCGATCTAAAACCCGCCAACATAAAACTAACCGCCGACGATATGGTGAAAGTTCTCGACTTCGGCTTGGCAAAAGCGCTCGAAGGTGAGTCCGCAGCGTTCGATCTCTCCACGTCTCCCACGGTCAGCCGCATGGCCACGCAGGCAGGAATCCTGCTCGGTACGGCCGCGTACATGTCTCCGGAGCAGGCGAAGGCGAAGCCCGTGGACCGCCGCGCGGACATTTGGGCGTTTGGTTGCGTGCTGTACGAAATGCTGACGGGAAAGACGGCCTTCTCGGGCGAATCCGTGACGGACACGCTGGCGGCGGTCATCAGGGGCGAACCTGATTGGTTGCGGCTGCCTTCGGCCACACCGGCCCGCGTGCGAGTTCTCTTGCAGCGCTGTTTGCAGAAAGATCCCAAGCAGCGATTGCAGGCCATCGGCGACGCCCGCCTGTCGCTCGAAGAAGTCCTTTCGGGCGCGCCGGACCCAATCTCGACAGCCGCTGCCGCGCCTGCGGCGAAATCAAGGCTGCTGTGGTTCGTGTCAGGTGCCGCGGGACTGTTCCTAGCGGCAGCCATCGCGTTCGGGTTCCTCTACTTTCATCCCAAGCCGCTTGCGATGCAGCTCATGCGTTTTGAAGTTCCTCTTCCTGCAAAATTCAGCCAGGAAGGGGATCTTGCCCTTTCACCCGACGGCCGAAAACTTGCATTCATCGGCGCGGGCGCAGACGGACAGAGACGCCTTTGGATTCGGTCCGTCGATTCGCTGGACGCGGAGCCGCTGGACGGGACCGAGGGAGCCGATGGCTGGCCGTTTTGGTCGCCCGATAGCCGTTTTGTCGTGTTCCGCAGCCAAGGAAAACTCGAGAAAATAGACGTCTCAGGGGGGCCTCCCGTAACGCTTTGTGATGCGACCTCGCTTTTAGGAGGCATTTGGACTCGCGACGGCAAGATTGTCTTTGGATCTCTAACCGGGCTTATGCAAGTGGCCGCTGTGGGAGGTTCGCCCTTGCCCCTAACAACTGATGGGGCTGCCGTAAGCCCAGCACTCCTGCCGGACGGACGCCATTTTGTTTTTTTGTACGCGTCGAACCAGAGAAGTGGGACCGGCATCTACGTCGGCTCGGTCGACGCGCTAGGGGAGAAAACGTCAAAGAAACTGCTCTCTGACATATCCACTCCTGTCTATGCGCTCTCGTCCCGTGGGCCGCTGGGCTATCTTATGTTCGTACGCGGAGTTACGGCGCCCGGCGCATCTGGCACTTTAATGGCGCAGCGATTCGATCCACGGCACCTCAGCCTGATGGGCGAGGCCATTCCGATCGCGGAACAGGTTTCCAATACCGGGTTTTCGGCCTCCAGCACCGGCACTCTGGCGTATGAGGAAGGTACGCAAAACATACAGACATCGGGATCCCGAGGCAACATCCAGGGGCGGCTGACGTGGTTCGATCGGGAGGGAAAGGCTCTCGATGCCGTTGGCGACCCCGGCGTTTATCGCACCCTTGCGCTCTCGCCCGATGGCAAGACCGTAGCCTTCGAACGCGCCGATCCCCAGAATCCGAGTAACAGGAATATCTGGTTGTACGATTTCTCGCGTGGCGTGACGACGCGGTTCACCTTTGATTCGGCCTGGGATTCAGGCCCCATCTGGTCTCCTGATGGCAGCCGGATCGCATTCGGTTCGAACAGAAGCGGAGTTTTCGACGTGTACGAGAAGGCGTCGAACCTGACCGGCGGAGCGGAGCTGCTTTTCAAGTCCCCTGACGCCAAAATACCGACCAGTTGGTCGCCGGACGGGCGCTTTCTCCTCTTTCAGAACCCTGGGGCGCCCGGCCAAGTGTGGACCCTTCCGCTCGGTGACACAGCGGCAACTCGCAAGCCCGTTGTGATGGAGCACTCGCAGTTCGTCGAAAGCTACGGCAAAGTCTCGCCCGACGGCCGCTGGATCGCCTACACTTCCGACGAATCAGGCAAAAACCAAATTTACGTGCAGCCGTTCAATCCTCCGGCCGCAGCGGGATCTTCTGCTGCGGCGCGCGCGCCGATTACCGGCAAGTGGATGATATCCAACGACGGTGGAAGCACTCCGCTTTGGGAGCGGGATGGCAAGGAGCTGTTCTATTTGTCGCTGGATGGCGAGGCTATGGAAGTGGACGTCAATACTACCGGTATTTTTCAGGCGGGAATTCCCAAGCCAATGTTCAAGGTGCCGCCTGGCGTGCTTTTCTGGGACATCTCCCCTGATGGCAAGCGATTCCTCATGGTGGCCCCTTCAACCGCGGCGGCAGGCGCGACGGCGCCGCCGAAATTTACCTTCGTGCTCAACTGGCAGGGCGCGCTGAACCAATAAATCGTCTCGCCCTTAGACAATGTCATCACCGGTACGGCGCTCGAGCGAAGTAGCGTCGCGTGCTGCGTACGCACCTGAGCCGTCAACTCGGGGAAAATCAGCGCGGATTTAGGGGAGAACACCCATCGCAATCGCGCGCGCGGCGAATGCTATAATCCCGTCCAATCGCCATGAGCCGAACGGCGCAGGAGACGATGCGAGTGACACCCGAGGTAATGGCGCGCTACGAGGCCGTCATAGGCCTCGAGGTGCATGCCCAGCTCGATACCGTCACGAAAGCCTTCTGCGGCTGCTCCACGAATTTCGGCGATGCGCCGAATTCGAATACTTGTCCCGTCTGCCTGGGCCTGCCGGGCGCGCTGCCGGTCCTTAACAAGCGCGCGCTGGAGCTGGCCATGCGTGCCTCGCTGGCGATCAACTGCAAAATCCAGGAGCGGTCGCGGTTCGCGCGCAAAAACTACTTCTATCCGGACTTGCCCAAGGGGTACCAAATCTCGATGTACGAACTGCCGTTGGCTACCGGCGGCTGGATCGGAATCGAGGTAGAGGGCGAAAAGAAGCGCATCGGCGTCACTCGCCTGCACATGGAAGATGACGCGGGCAAAAGCCTGCACGAAGGTTTCGCCGATAGCGACCGCTGGAGCTATATCGATTTCAACCGCTGCGGCGTGCCGCTGATCGAAATCGTTTCCGAGCCTGATTTGCGCACGCCTGCCGAGGCCTACGCATACCTGACCACGCTGAAGCAAATCCTGAAATATACGGAAGTAAGCGATTGCAACATGGAAGAAGGCTCGCTGCGCTGCGATGCCAACGTCAGCGTGCGGCTGCGAGGCGCGCCGAAATTCGGCACCAAGGCGGAAGTGAAAAATCTGAACTCATTCCGCTATCTTTCGCACGCGCTGGAATACGAGATCGAGCGTCAAATTGGCTTGATTGAGGCGGGAGGGGCGGTCGCCCAGGAGACACGCTTGTGGAATGTGGCCGGCGGCCGTACCGAACCGATGCGCTCCAAAGAGTTCGCGCACGACTATCGCTATTTCCCCGACCCGGATTTGCTTCCAGTGTCGGTTTCCGCGGCGCAGGTCGAGGATGTGCGGCGCTCGATGCCCGAACTGCCCGGCGCCAAGGAGGCGCGCTTCCTGGGCGATTACGGCATCACGGCGTATGACGCCGGCGTGCTGACTGACACTCGCGCGCTGGCGGATTACTTCGAGGCCGTGGTTCACGCAGGCGCTCCGGCCAAGCCCGCGGCGAATTGGGTCGCCGGGGAATTGCAGCGTCGCCTCAAAGATGCAGGGCAGGACATTTTGGCCTGTCCGTTGCCCGCCGCGGCGCTCGCGGAATTGATCGTAAAAGTGGAAAATGGCGAAATCACGGCCGCCAGCGGGAAAAAAGTATTCGCCAAAATGTTTGAGACCGGCAAGTCCGCCGTGGACGTGATTACGGCCGAGGGACTCTCGCAGATTTCCGATACCGGCGCAATCGAGCGCATTGCGCGCGAGGTGGTGAAAAAGAATCCGGAGAACCTGGCTAAGTTCAAATCCGGCAACGAAGGAGTGTTCAAATTTTTCGTCGGCCAGGTGATGCGCGAAACGCGCGGCCAGGCCAATCCGCAACTCGTCAACGAAGTTGTGAAACGCATTTTGAGCGAATAGCCCAGCGAGAGACGGCCCGGCCCAATGACGGCCCCAGGGCGAACGAATGGAGAGACCAACGTGCTGAAAGAAGGCGATACAGCTCCCGATTTCCGAGCCACAGCCGACGACGGCCGCACGGTTTCGCTGGCGGACTATCGCGGCAAAAATCTAATCCTGTACTTCTATCCGAAAGCAAATACGTCCGGCTGTACGAACGAATCGATCCAATTCCGCGATGCGCTCGGAAAGTTCAAGGCGCTGAACGCGGAGATCGTCGGCTGTAGCGGCGATAATATGCAGGCGCAAACCAAGTTCAAGCAGAACTACAGCTTGAATTTTCCCCTGCTCGCCGACACGGAATTTCACGTTGTCGAAGCCTACGGCGCGCGCCGGATGAAAAGCTTCTACGGGAAATCATTCCTCGGTATCGTACGCAGCACCTTCTGGATCGGCCCGGACGGAAAGATTCGCAAAATCTGGCCCAAGGTAAAAGTGGAGGGCCACGCCGCCGACGTGCTCGCCGCGGTGCAAGGCGCTCGGGAGCCCGCGCGCGCCGCCGCGCACAAGTAGCGCCGCGCTATACCGTTACGCGGATGGATTCCCCCTCCGGCTCGATCAGCGCATTATCGATCAGCCGCGTTGCCCCCACGCGCGCCGCCAGCAGCGCGTAGGACGGCTTCCACAGCGTCGCAGCCGGTTCGAACGCATCGGCATCCACGATTTCCGCGTAGTCCAGCGTCACTCCCTGCTGGGATTGAATCACGCTGCGCATCGCCTCGATCAATCGCGCCACGTCGCGCTCGCCCGCTGTGATTTCCCGCCGCAGCGCTTCCAGCGAACGATACAGGGCGGTTGCCGAGCGACGCTCCTCGCCTTTCAAGTACACGTTGCGCGACGAAAAGGCCAGGCCGTCCGGTTCACGTACGATTGGACAGACAACGAGCTGCGCGTCTAAATCAAGATCGGCGGCCATTTGCCGCAGAATGCGCGCCTGCTGCGCGTCTTTGCGCCCAAAGAACGCCAAATTCGGCTGCACGATTTCGAAAAGCTTCAGCACTACGGTCGTCACGCCGCGAAAATGTCCAGGCCGCGAGCGCCCTTCCAGACGGTCGCTCAAGCCCTCCACCATAACGGACGTGCGGAAGCCAGCCGGATACATTTCTTCGGGCGGCGGCACGAACACATAATCAACTCCGAGCTCTTCAAGAGCTTTGCGGTCCGCTTCGAACGTGCGTGGATACTTTGAGAAATCCTCGTTCGGGCCAAACTGCTTCGGATTGACGAAGATCGAGACAATCACTGGCGAGCACTTTTTTTTCGCTTCGCGTATCAGCGAAAGATGCCCCTCGTGCAAAGCGCCCATGGTGGGAACCAGTCCGACGACGCGTTCTTGCCGCCGCGCGTTGCGCGCGGCCTGCTTCATCCAGGAAATCGTGCGGATGATTTCCATCTGGCGAGAGCTAGCGCGTTCGATCCGAGAATCGCCGCGTGGGGATCGCGTGCGCGGCGCAATGAAACGCACGAGCTTCCAGTGTCCAGACTTTAGATTGCAGCATTATGCGTTGGCCTGCGCGGCGCGTTCGCGATAGAAGCCGATCAGGTCCGTGCTACTGGCCTTCGAGCCAAGCTGGCGAAGCATGGCGGCGATTTGGCCACGGTGGTAGGTCCCGTGATTCGCCAGGTGTTGCAGCATTTGCCAGAGGGGCTGCGCCTGCGGGCTGCCGGTGCTGGTCTTGTACGATACGACGCGCTGCAAGTCGTCTCCCGTTAGCGAGGCGACGTAATCGATCAGATTGCGGTCGATTTCGGCGAAGCGCCGCCGCAGCGTTTCGAGATCGGGAAAATCGGCAGCGCTCGGCAATCCTGAAGGAATGCGGCCGTGCCACCGTTCCAGCCAGATCCACTCGGCGCCATAAATATGCGCCAGCGTATCGCGCACGGACTTAAAGCTCGATCCCAGGTCGCGCGTCAGTTGCTCGGGTGCAAGCCCGGCACACGCGTCGAGCGTGCGATTGTTCGCCCATGCGTTGAAATCGTAAAGCAGGCGTACGTCTTCAGTATTCATCGCGGTTCCCCTCTCAATCTCGAAATGCGAACGTGCGCCGCGGGCAATCGCCGCAGCCGTTGCGACGGCTCAGCGCTGCGAGCTTGACGTAGCCGGAATTTTCTCGCGCAGTTCGGTCGCCGAATGGTACGACTCCGCATCCGATGGAAACTTTCCGCTACGCACGTCGCTGCAATATTCCGAAACCGCGCGCGAAATGTCCGCGCTGAGATGGGCGTATCGCCGGACGAATTTCGGCGTGCGCCCTTCCGTTAGCCCAACAAGATCGTGGAACACCAGCACCTGCCCATCGCAATCCGGTCCGGCCCCGATGCCGATCGTGGGAATGCGCAGCTGCTGCGTCACGTGCGCTGCCACCTCGCGCGGCACCGACTCCAGTACCACCGCGAAAGCGCCTGCCGCTTCCACGGCGCGCGCGTCGCGCTCCACCTGGCGGGCGGCATCGCGCGTTTTCCCTCGAACGTGAAATCCTCCGAACGCGTTGATCGATTGCGGCGTCAGGCCCACATGGCCCATCACCGGAATTTCGGCCTCGACGAGCCGCGCGATCAACTCGATGCGGCGCTCGCCGCCTTCGACTTTCACGGCTTCCGCGCCGCCCTCTTTCACCAGCCGCACGGCGTTGCGCACGGACTCATCCAGCGACACGTGGAAGCTGCCGTAGGGCATGTCCGCCACCAGCAGAGCGCGTTGCGTGCCGCGGCGCACGGCGCGCACGTGATGCAGCATTTCGTCCAGCGTCACCGGCAGCGTGCTGTCGTAGCCGAGCACGACCATGCCGAGCGAGTCGCCGACGAGCAGGATATCCACGCCGGCTTCGTCGACCAGCCGCGCCGTCGGATAATCGTAGGCGGTAATGCACGTAATCTTTTGCTTTGCGCCGTTCGGTTCAGAGGAGCTGCTTAGGGAATCAGGTTTGCGGGAAAGTATGTCGGGCACGGTCACTTTGCTGCTGCCCGCATCGGGTGCAACGCTCATGTTGTCCTCCGGTGCCGCTCCTCCCGGATCCAAAGTTACGTAGCCGGGGCCCCAAAACGGAAGCATTGAGGCGCAGGATGCAGCCCTGCAACAGCCTGATCGTAGCAAATTCCACTGCCCGCCCGCAAAAGGATTACAATCCCCGGCGCGTGCAGGTCAACTGAGAAGGAATCTTAATGAGAATACAAGCTGCCGTTTCGCGCGAGGGCGCGCGCTTTCCGCAACTCGAAACTCTCGATATTGAAGAGCCGCGCGCGGGCGAAATCCTGGTGCGCATCGTGGCCAGCGGGATTTGCCATACGGACATGGGCGTCAACGGCCGTCCAGGCCCGCGACCCTTCGTGCTCGGCCACGAGGGCGCTGGGATCGTTGAACGCGTCGGCGCGGGCGTCACGGAACTCGCGCCGGGCGATCACGTGGTCCTCAGCGTCAATTTCTGCGGCGAGTGCCCCAGTTGCAAGCGCAACGCGCATAGCTACTGCTACGAAGTCCTGCCGCGCAATTTCGGCGGCCTGCGTCCAGACGGCACCAGCCCCTTATCGAAAGATGGCGAGCGCGTGTTCGCGCGCTTTTTCGGCCAATCGTCGTTTGCGACGTATTCCTTGGCCGACGCGCGGTGCGCCATCAAAGTGCCGCGCGATCTTCCGCTCGAGACTCTTGCGCCGCTCGGCTGCGGCGTGCAGACCGGCGCGGGCGCGATCGTCCACTCGCTGCAAGTTGGCGCGGGCGATTCCGTCGCCATTTTTGGCGCGGGTTCGGTTGGACTCAGCGCCGTGATGGCCGCGCGGCTCGTCGGCGCGGAGCGCATCATTGCTGTGGATGTGGTCCCGTCGCGCCTCGCGATGGCCAAGGAACTTGGCGCTACCGATACGATTGACGCGTCGAATGCGGACGCGGCCAAGGCGATTCGCGAGCTAATGCACCATGGCGTGAGCCATTCCTTCAATACCGCCAACGCCCCGGTTTCCTACACCCAGTCGCTCGAATGTCTCGCGCCGCGCGGTGTCGCTGGTTTCGTCGCTCCGCCCAATGGCCAATTCGCGCCCGACATGTTTCACCTGCTCAGCGGAGGCCGTGCGCTCCGCGGTATCCTCGGCGGAGACACCACGCCAAGCCTCTTCATTCCCATGCTGATCGATTATTACCGCCAGGGACGCTTCCCGTTCGACCGCCTCATCAAATACTACCGATTCGACGAAATCGCCCAAGCCTTCGAGGATTCCCACGCGGGCCGCACGATCAAACCCGTCCTCCGCATGCCGATTTGAACGCCAAGTGAAAGTTCTTGATGTAGCGCCGGGCTTCAGCCCGGCAGGCGCACCGTGTATCCGGTGCATCGACCGCGCGATTCTAGAGTTTTAATGTAGCGCAGCGCTTTAGCGCAGCAGGCGATCGTGGATCGGCAACACGCTCCCGCCCGATCGTCGCTCCCACGGCCACAAACGCGCTGTCGTCCAGACCGAGGCTGCATTGTATTGCAGGGCCCCGCTCCTACCTCGCAGGCAATCCCGGTATGGCCCGCGCCACACGCGGGCCCATGGACTTCGCGCGATCCTCGCCTTCCCATAGGACCGTGTTGCGGTCCGTCCACGCGTTTATTTTCTCCTCCTGGAACACCCACTTGCCGTTGCGCTTCACGCAGTAGTTGTCCCACGTGCCGATGCCGAAGACGAAATTCGTGCGGTAGTCGATGTTGTATTGCAGGATGGAAAAAAAAGCCTTCACTCGCGCTCCTTCGCCCTCGCGCGTAATCAGAAAATGGTTCGCCAGGTGCTGCCGCCCGATCCACCAGCTCGGACGGTCGTACCACAGCTCTTCGAACGCGCGGCGAATCTGCGCGTGGCCCGTCAGCTTGCCCTGCCACAGATGATCCATCGAGCCGTCTTCGGCGAAGCAATCCAGCACGCCTTCGATATCGCCGCCATCGATGGCCCAGGCGTAGCGCGCGAATAGCTCCATAATGTCCAGCCGGTCCTCCACGGACATTTTCGCGTTCGAATTCGCATTGTTCTCAGACATCGTCTGCCCTCCCTTTTTCACTTCTGGTGCGCTGAGCTTCTCCGTCGCCCGGGCAGAAATACTATGCGCGCACAAAGGCAATTGCAACGCACGCCGGAATCTCGCCGTCCGTTTGGATTTTCTCGATCATGGCACAAGCAGCCAAAATTCAACCTCGTCCGCTACCGCCTGCCACGCCTCCACGCGCCTTCTGGACTCCTTACTTCCGGCTTGTCGACTCCACCGCGGGCTGCGAATACAACATTGAGCACATTCTGTCCCGTTAGTACGAGCAGTCTATCGTTATACGAGCTGCGGTCTGGCAGGCTAATGGAAGGGGGAAGATCGCCATGAGCTTTCGGACTACGGTCACGCGGGCGGCCCTCTTCTTGCTCGCACTGGCCGCCGTTGCGCAAGCACAAGCTCCCGCGCCGAACCCGGCTCAAGTGCCCACGCCACCGAACACCGACCCCAACTCTCTGCTCTCGGCCGCCTCTGCCGGCGATGCACAGGCGCAATTTGCCCTTGGAAATTACTATTTCGCGAGCCGCTATGTGACACTCGATTACGCGCAGGCCTTGTCTTGGTACCGCAAATCCGCCGCCCAGCGCTTTGCTCCCGCGCAGGATCAGCTCGGCAGCATGTATGAAAACAACACCGGTCTGCTACAGAATTACAAGAGCGCCGCAAACTACTACCGGCTAGCCGCAAACCAGGGCTATGCGCTCGGGCAGTATCATCTGGCGGGTCTGTACAAGATCGGCCGTGGCGTCCATCGTGACTACAAGCAAGCCTTCGCTTGGTACACCAAAGCGGCCAACCAGAATCTCTCTGGTGCAGAAGAGGAAGTCGGCTATTT
>JASHWB010000222.1 GCA_030044295.1 Candidatus Acidiferrales bacterium | reverse complement strand
TCCCCTTCTAGTATGTACGCGAACACCGGCCCGATATGCTCGTGCGGCGGAGAAACCGTTCCCGGCCCCACTTCCAGCGTGATCACGCTTACTTCCGGATTCGGGATATCGCCTAGCGGCTCCTGCATCAGCATTTTCACCGGAGACATTCCGTGCATCTGTGCGTGCCCGGCGCCATGCGCGCTTGCGGACTGCGCCTCCGCACGTGCACCAAATCCCGCCGCGAAAAAACCTGCCACTGCTGCCGCCAGCGTACCGTTCATCTCACGTCGAGTCATCATTGCGAAGTTCCTCCTTCTACAAGACTCCTGTACGAATTTTTATTTCGTCGAAATACCGTCCGCATCTTACACCGCAGCCTCATCGTTAGGCACGGATGCATGCGATTGCGCCAGTTCGTCCCGCGACCACTTGGCCCGCTTCCGGCAGTTCCTACGACCTGTGGCCTGTTTCAGGAACGTACAGCTCTGTCTTCGGATGAAACTCCGACCACGCGAACCAGAACTCTGGCTCAAGAATCAAACGTTTCAAATGCGTGCCGTTAAGTTTTCCGCCGACGCACTCGCCATACGCATTCCACGTTGAATGTGTTTCGAGGTCAGTCAGGCGGCTTGCCGCCGCGTTCGCAGCGCGAAAGCGAAGCGTCTTTCCATTCGTCTCCGCGACATACGCCGTCGTGGTATCCGAAGGGGGTTGGTGAATTATGATCACCGGTGTTCCGCCCACGCGGTCGTTCACGATGCGAACCTTGTCTAGCGCGGCGATAGGGTAAGCCTTTGCTACGCCGCCGGTCTCGAACCCGACCACTGTATCGCGCGGTCGCAAGCGGTTATCGTGACCCAGCGAGCCATACGGCGCCGGCCCGGCCATACCTGAAACGCCCTGATCGATAATCGCGTTCTCGGACGCCATGCGTTCCGCGTAGCCCGGCAGCGGTTTCAGAACTAGCGTGTCGGGATGCTGACTCCTCCATTCCATCCACGTGGTCTCAAGAAAAGGGTAAAGCCGCAGATGCGTGCCCTTCAGTGGCCCAGAAGTCGCTTCGAGCGACGATTGCTGCCATTTGCTCCCGGTTTGCCGGTCCTTGAATACTTCGTTGCTGCCAACCACGCCAGCCGTGTCGAACTCGAGCGCTTTGCGGTTCGCTTCGGCCCTGAACACGAGGGCCGTATTGCAATATCCTCACCAGGTGATCGCAATGGGCCCATCTGCCATCCCATCTTGTACCACTCCGTGCTGCGATAGTATCGCCGCTGGATACGCTTTCGCGGTCTTGCCATCCGTTACGCCCAGCACGATATCTTTCGAACCTAGAAAAGCCGCCTGCGACGCGGAAACAAATTGCGGATGATCGATCGTCGTGTATGGAAGGTTTACCGCCTTCGATGCTTTGCTCTGTGCGCGCGCCAAACCCGCCCCAAGCCCGAGCACTGCTGCCGAAACGATTGCTGACAAAATGATTGCGCCTCGTATCCACCAGCTAATTGCTGAGCCTTCGCGTTCCATGAGCCACCTCACACCCGCCATTCTAAGCCCCGCCAGGTCCGATAGAATCGCTTTTCTGGACTCTCCGGCCTTGGAATTTGCCCTACTCGCCGGAGATAATCATTGAGCCCCTACTCGCGAATACGGATCGAGTCATGCCTGCTATCGCGCCTCAGAATTTCGACGTTCTAATCGTTGGTGCTGGGCCTGTCGGACTGTTCTTAGCCAATGAATGCGCCCGCCGCGGCCTTCGCTGGCGAATCGTCGAAGCGCGCTCCACGCAATCCGAGCATTCAAAAGCGCTCGCCATCTTTCCTCGCACGTTGGAAATCTTCGACATGGCTGGAGTTGTAAGTCCATTCGTTGAACGGGCCAACAGGGTTGAGTGGGCCACCGTCATCTCCCACAAGCGGACGCTGGCGCGAATACATTTTACGCCGGAGGACACCCCCTACTCTTTTATCGCCATGGTGCCGCAGGATGTGACGGAAACCCTTCTCCTGGAGGAACTGCGTCGGAAAGGCAGCGCCGTCGAGTACGACACAACCTTTGTGTCAGCAGTCCAGAACAGCGCGTCCGTGACCGCGACTCTGGATCACCACGGCAACCGGCGCGAGGTTACCGCTGCCTACCTTGTCGGTTGCGATGGTGCTCACAGCGCCGTCCGCCATCTTCTCAACCTGCCGTTTGAGGGAGCGGAATATCACGCCTCGTTCATGCTTGCCGACGTTGAAACCAACGAAACTCTCCCCGCCGACGAGATGCAGTTGTGCCCCCACGAACTCGGTCCTCTTGCGATTTTCCCCATGAGCGCTACGCGGCGCCGCGTTGTTGCCACCGTGGACGGCGTCCGCGATGAAGCTCCATCGCTCGATTTCGTCCGCCAGCTGATCTCTGAACGTGCTCCTTCCGACATCGAGGCCCGTGCCCTGCACTGGAGCAGCTACTTCCGCATCCATCATCGCCAGGTCGCCAAGCTTCGCGTCGGCCGCATGTTCGTTGCGGGCGATGCGGCCCACATTCACAGCCCGTTCGGCGGTCAAGGAATGAATACGGGCCTGCAGGATGTTTGGAACCTCGTCTGGAAGCTGGATTTTGCTGTCCGCGGACGCGGCGGTGAAAATCTGCTCGATAGCTACACGGCCGAACGCCGTCCCGTCATCAGGCACGTCATCGACGTCACCGATTTCATGACCCGTGCCATGGGCACTCCGAGTAAACTCGCTCAAGCCGCGCGGAACACCATCATTCCCGTTGTTTCGCGGCTCGCACCCTTTCAGCAGGGCTTTGTCCGAACTCTCTCCGAGCTCGGCGTCGCCTACCGCGGCAGCCCCATAGTCGAAGGAGCCGGCAGACGCTATTTCGATAGCTCCCTGCGCGGTGGAAAAGGCATATGCAGCCGCTTCCTTTTGTTGGGAGAGGAATCCATCCTCGCGTCAGCCGCTGTCACGCAGCTCTGCGCCGCCTATCCCGGCCTTGTCGAGCCACGATCAGCGCAATGCGAGGGATTGCTGCTCGTGCGTCCAGACGGCTATGTGGCTTGCGAACCTGGCCGCAACAAAGCCGCCGCCGTCGAAGCCATCCGCTCCCTCCTCCACCGCCAATCGTTGGAACCGCTAACGTCTTGATTGACGTAGTTGGACTTTCTGCCTCGGCACTTGGTCCGTGACGCCATTCTGGGATTCGCATCAAAGGGCGTCTAATCGCAACTGGTGTATCGATTAGAAATCGCTGCAACCCGCTCGCCCCGCGACACTTCCGCCACTCCCAAATCGAGAGCAATTTGCATCGTATGATAGGCTGGGGTATGCGGCGCCCACAGGCGCGCCGTTCGGACGCGGGCAGCTTATGAACTGAGGTGCATGAGAGGAGCCGGAGTGGAGGTCGCCGTCAGGGAATCGAAGAAAATTGCGCGCTGCGCTTTTGCATTGCGCGGTTCCGGTCCAGATCGACACAACTCCGATCCCAGGCTCGGCGCGTCCTTCATCCGTCTGGAGTCTCTAATAGCGAAAATGCTCCGAACTGCGCGCTGCCCAAGTGCCGCAAAAACTAGCACTTGCGATTTTTTGATCGCGAACCCGACAGATGGTCCCGCAACGCGCGGCAAGTCGAAATTCGCCGCAGCGTGCCGCCGCGATTGCGCTAAAGTAAGTGTTTTCAACGGACAGGAGCCCGCTCTCGCATGAGCCCGCGATCCAAAGACTCGTTCTCCACGCTCGCATCGCTACAAGTTGGCGGCAAGACCTACAAGATCCATCGCTTGGCGGCTCTGCAGCAGGCTGCCAATGTGGCTCGCATGCCGTTTTCCCTCAAAGTCTTGCTCGAAAACTTATTGCGGCAGGAAGACGGCCGATTCGTCCATGCCGAAGACATCACGGCGCTGGCCTCTTGGACGCCAGCCTCATCCGCCGGCCAATCCGCTAAAGAAGTCTCCTTCATGCCCGCGCGCGTCCTGCTGCAGGATTTCACGGGCGTGCCGGCCGTCGTCGATCTCGCCGCTATGCGCGACGCAATTCGCGCCCTGGCTGGCGATCCGAAGAAAATCAATCCGCTGCTTCCCGCAGAACTCGTCATCGACCACTCCGTGCAAGTCGACAAATTTGGCGCGGCCGACGCTTTCAAAATCAACGCCGAAATGGAACTCCAGCGGAATATCGAACGCTACGCATTCCTTCGCTGGGGACAGCAGAGCCTGAAAAACTTCCGCGTGGTCCCGCCGGACACCGGCATCTGCCATCAGGTCAATCTCGAATACCTCGCCCGCGTCGTGTTCGCGGAGCAGCAGGACGGCCCCTGGATCGCCTTCCCTGATTCGCTAGTCGGCACAGATTCGCACACCACGATGGTCAATGGTCTCGGCGTCTTCGGCTGGGGTGTCGGAGGAATCGAAGCGGAGGCCGCTATGCTCGGTCAGCCACTCTCGATGCTGATTCCCGCCGTCGTCGGTTTCAAGCTCCATGGGCGTCTGCCGACCGGCGCTACGGCAACCGACCTTGTCCTCACCGTCACCCAGATGCTGCGCAAAAAGGGCGTCGTCGGAAAATTCGTCGAATTCTATGGCACCGGACTTTCGAGCCTCACGTTGCCCGATCGCGCCACCATCGCCAATATGGCTCCCGAGTACGGCGCGACGATGGGATTCTTCCCCGTCGATTCGGAAACGCTGAATTATTTGCGCTTCACAGCGCGCACCGAAGAACAGGTCAAGCTCGTCGAAAGCTATACCAAAGAGCAGGGCCTCTTCCGCACCGATCAGACTCCTGACCCGGTCTTCTCCGATACACTGGAACTCGATCTCACGAGCGTCGTTCCGACCATCGCTGGTCCCAAGCGCCCGCAAGATAGCGTCGCGCTCACGCAAGCAAAAGCTTCCTTCGAGAAGACACTCACCGAGTCCCCGAAGCACGTGAGCGTCCAGAACAATGGCGATAAATTCGAGATCGCTGATGGCTCCGTCGTCATCGCCGCGATCACCAGTTGCACCAACACGTCGAATCCGTCACTGATGCTGGGCGCCGGACTATTGGCAAAGAAAGCAGTCGAGCGTGGCCTTTCAACCAAGCCATGGGTGAAAACCAGCTTCGCGCCCGGCTCAAAAGTGGTCACCGACTATATCGACAAGGCTGGCCTTTGGCCCTATCTGAATCAGCTCCGTTTCAACCTGGTCGGCTACGGCTGCACCACATGCATCGGCAACAGCGGCCCGTTGCCCGAATCGATCGGGAAAGCGGTGAAGGAAAGTAATCTCGTTGCCGTTTCCGTGCTCAGCGGCAATCGCAATTTCGAGGGACGCATCAATCCGCTTTGCCGGGCGAATTACCTGGCGTCGCCGCCGCTGGTCGTTGCCTACGCGCTCGCTGGCCGCATGGACTTCGACATCGTCAACGAACCGATCGGGCTTGGCAAAGACGGTAAGCCCGTCTTCCTGCGCGACATTTGGCCGACTCCACAAGAAGTCGAGTCCGCTGTCCGCGGTTCCGTTTCCGGCGAAATGTTCCGCAAGGAATATGCGGATGTGTTTGCCGGTGACGAAAGCTGGCGCGCCCTCCCGGTTCCTGAGGGCGATCTTTATTCCTGGGATCCGGATTCCACGTACATCAAAAATCCGCCTTACTTCCAGGATATGCCGCTCAAGCCCACCCCACTTGTGGACCTTCGCGGCTTGCGCGCCCTTGCCGTTCTCGGCGACAGCATCACCACGGATCATATTTCTCCTGCCGGCTCGATTCCGCCCGATAGTCCTGCCGGAAAATATCTGATCGCCCATGGCGTCCTGCCGAAGGACTTCAATTCCTACGGCGCGCGCCGCGGAAATCACGAGGTCATGATGCGCGGCACCTTTGCGAACATTCGCCTGCGCAACCAACTCGCTCCGGGAACCGAAGGCGGCTGGACCACGCATCAACCGAGCGGCGACAAGATGACGATCTACGACGCCGCCATGCGTTATCGCGGCGAAGATGTACCGCTTGTGGTGATCGCAGGCAAGGAATACGGCTCAGGATCGTCGCGTGACTGGGCCGCCAAGGGAACGATCCTGCTCGGTGTTCGCGCGGTCCTCGCGGAGAGCTTCGAGCGCATTCACCGCAGCAATTTGATCGGCATGGGCGTTCTGCCGCTCGAATTCAAGTCCGGCGAAAACGCAAAGTCGCTCGGACTAACCGGTTTGGAGACGTTTGACTTCGAAGGCCTTGCGCACGACTTCGCGCCTGGAAAAACGATTCGCGTCACGGCGCGGCACGGAAATGATAAGGGCAAGCAATTTACAGCGGTCGCACGGGTGGATACGCCCTTCGAAGCCGCCTATTACCAGCACGGCGGAATCCTGCAGTACGTGCTACGTCAAATGCGGTAGCGGCGCGCAAGCTATGGCCCAGTAAGTTCTTAGTTCTTCTTTTTCTTGCCGAAGAGGCCGCCGAGCGCGCCCTGTACCTGGCCTGCGGGGTTGTTCTTGCCACCCACTCCCGTAGCGGCGCCCGCAAGGCCCTTGGCCATGTTCTTCGCCATAGCGCCGACTTCCGGAACGAATACTGGCTTCGAGGTGGTGCCCTCGACTTTAAACGGTATGCCGCCGCCCTGGGACTTCCCTCCTCCTCCGAAAGACGTGACGGCGGACGTAGCCGCGCCCATGGCGCCGGAGCCCCCGAGCTTCGCAACCAGGCTGCAATCGAGCTGGCTGGTGGCGCTGACGAAACCATCTCCGCTGATCGAACCAATGGTCGGGACCACCAGATTCAGGTTCTGAGCGCGCGTGCCGGTGGGATCGACGCGCAGCACAGCGCTGAGCGTCTGAATTTCCGTGTCTGATCCGGAGTTTCCGCCCAGGCCCGCGAACGAACCCAGTGCACCGAGCTTCGATTTGAGTGAGAAACCGACAAGCTTTCCATTAGAGAGATTGACAGGACCCGTGATTACAAGCTTGTCGACCGGTCCGTTAAGAGCGAGATCAAGGTTCAGGCTGCCACTGCTCAGTGATGCGCCGGGCGGAAGAGTGATCGCGGCCGCCGGCAAAACTCCCTGCAGATCAGTGACTGGCATAGCCTGGCCGTTCAACTTCATCTGCACGGCGGTCGAGGTGCCGGAGGTGTCGAACGTGCCCGCCAGGCGAGCCAGCGCCTTGCCAATGTGCATGTCGCCCTGCGAAAGAGTGCCAGATTGGCTCTTGGGCGTGTACGCCACCGTGTAGTCGAGGTCCACAGGCACGGTGGACGGCGCGCCGCCGGACACCAGGCGAATGCGCTCCGTTTTAATGGTTCCCTGAGAACTCATCACATTCCCGTCCGAGGAAAATGTGCCGTTGAAGCTGACTGTGCCAGCCAACCCGGAGGATGGGTCAACGAAGCCGGTACTGGCAAGGTCGATATGCCGGGCGTCGAGCTTCGC
>JASHWB010000221.1 GCA_030044295.1 Candidatus Acidiferrales bacterium | reverse complement strand
CACTGCAACATGTTCTATGAGAGTGGAGCGCAGTGGTCCGGAGGGCGTGTGGCCCGCGCGAAGGGTCACAAAACAAACAATCGCCTCGCCCTTAATGTCGTCGGGCCGCGCCACCACAGCCGCTTCCGCTACCGAGACATGGCTAACTAACGCGCTTTCGATTTCCATCGAGCTGAGGCGATGGCCGGCCACTTTGATCACATCATCCACACGCCCGAGCACCCAGATATAGCCGTCTTTGTCGCACTGCGCGGCATCGCCCGCGAAATACACGCCGGGGATGCGGCTCCAGTATTCGCGGGCGTAGCGTTCGTCATCGCCGTAGATCGTACGCAGCATCGAAGGCCACGGCTTCTGAATGGTCAGGTATCCTGTTTCACCCGGTCCGACCGGCTGGCTCTGCAAATTAACCACCTTCGCGGCGACGCCAGGCAACGGTAACGTTGCGGATCCGGGTTTGGCCGGCGTTGCGCCGGGAAGCGGCGAAATCATGATCGCGCCAGTTTCCGTTTGCCACCAGGTATCGACGATCGGGCAGCGGCCTTTGCCAATGGCTTCGTGATACCACTTCCATGCCGCCGGATTGATCGGTTCGCCCACCGTGCCCAGCACGCGCAGGCTAGAAAGATCGTGCGAATTGATCCAATCCATACCCCACGACATAAACGCGCGAACGGCCGTGGCCGAACTGTAAAAGATCGAAACTTTGTATTTTTCGATGATCTGCCAGAAGCGGTCTTTCGTCGGATGGTCCGGTGCGCCTTCATACATCATGATGGTTGCGCCGTTCGCCAGCGGTCCGTAGACGATATAGCTGTGCCCGGTGACCCAGCCTATGTCCGCAGTGCACCAATACACGTCCGAACCGCGCAAATCGAAAACGAGCTGCATCGACCACATGCACTGCAGAAGGTAGCCTGCTGAAGTGTGCAGCACGCCCTTGGGTTTGCCGGTCGTGCCGCTGGTATAGAGAATGTAGAGCGGGTGTTCGGAATCGAGCGGCATAGCGGGGCAATCGCTTGGAGCCGCTTGCTCCAGATCATGCCACCAGAGATCGCGGCCCGATTCCCACGCGACTTTTTCTCCCGTGCGCTTCACCACGATGGATTTTTCAATCGTGGGGCAGTTTTTCAGCGCAGCATCGGCGATGTCCTTCAACGGGACCACTTTGCCGCGGCGGAAGCCTCCGTCCGCAGTGACGAGGATTTTTGCTTTGGCGTCAGCAATGCGGTCTGAAAGGGCAGTGGCACTGAATCCTCCAAAAACAACCGAATGGACGGCGCCGATGCGCGCACAAGCAAGCATGGCAACGGGCAACTCGGGAACCATTGGCATATAGATCGCAACGCAGTCGCCGGATTTCACGCCCAGCGATTTCAGAGCATTGGCGAAGCGGCAAACGCGTTCGTGAAGCTGGGTGTACGTGAAGCGAATTACTTCGCCGTTTTCGGCCTCCCAGATGAGCGCCGCTCGCTGCGGATTTTTCGCGACGTGCCGGTCGAGACAGTTATAAGAGACGTTGAGCTTGCCTCGGGTGAACCATCGGGCGTGCGGCGATTTCCATTCGAGAACCTGTTTGTACGGCTCGAACCAGTCGAGCAGCTTCGCCTGCTCAGCCCAGAATCCCTCGGGGTCCTTGGCGGCGCGCTCATAGAGCCGGCGGTATTCATCGAGCGATTTGATGCGAGCGCTCTCGCTGAAATCAGGAGGTGGCGGAACGGCTTTTTCTTCCAGTACGTGCGGATCGAATTCCTGCATGACTCCTCCTGCCCCCGAAGGTTTGGCAACCGATCCCATAAATTATGGGAGCATGGCGCGGCGGTCAAGCCCCCCGAGCAGGGCATTGAGTGACCAGGCCGAGCCCCGTAGATTCTACCGGGATCCGAGCGCCAGACCGGATTTGCGGTTCCGGGCTTCCTTCATTTCGGAACTTTGGAGCGACTTCGTAGCAGGTTGAAAAAGGGGAGCTTTAGCTGTAGAAGCGGGCGCGGGACCATTAAACGGGGAGCGGCGATCATGTATCCTCGAAGGAAACGCATACGTCTAAGCCTTCGTACTCAGCCGTGAACACCGAGGTAGGGAATGCCGGTAACGGAAGACATGCACACGACAAGCGATAGCCCGACCGAGGCGCCGAAGTCACCCGAACACAAGAGGCACATAGGCCTGTGGGTGACGTTGATTCTGCTGGCAATCGCAGCGGCGATTGTCTACCAGGTGATGATGCGAGCGCGCTCCGCCGAGAATACGAAGAACGCGAACGCGGACCAACCCATTTCGGTAGGCATCGCACCGGTGATCAAAACCAATGTGCCCTATTACCTGACGGGGCTGGGCACCGTGACCGCATACAATACGGTGACGCTACACACGCGCGTGGACGGCCAGATTATGAAGGTGTACTTCCGCGAAGGTCAGTTTGTTCACGCGGGCGATCTGCTGGCGGAAATCGATCCTCGGCCGTACCAAGTGGCGCTGGACCAAGCGCAAGGACAGCTGGCGAAGGATGAAGCGTCGCAACGTGACGCGCGCGTGGATCTGAACCGCTACCAAACGCTGTGGCAGGAGGGGATCGGCACGAAGCAGCAGTACGACTCGCAAGCTGCGACGGTAGGCCAGTACGACGGGGCGATTCAGTCCGATCAAGCGCAAATCGCGAGCGCCAAGCTGAATTTGACCTATTGCCGGGTTACATCGCCAATAGATGGGCGCGTTGGATTGCGGCTGGTCGATCCAGGAAACATCGTTCACGCAGCGGACACGAACGGCATGCTGGTGATCACGCAGATGCAGCCAATCGCAGTCGATTTTACAGTGCCGGAAGACGAGCTGACCGAAGTGGTGCAGGACATGCGCGGACGGCAACTGACGGTGGAAGCCTACGGACGGGACAATAACGTAATGCTCGGCACAGGGAAGTTGCTGACGCTCGACAATCAGATCGATACGACGACGGGCACTATCAAACTGAAGTCTGAATTCGCGAACCCCAAGCTTTCCCTCTGGCCGAACCAGTTTGTGAATGTCCGGCTGCTCCTAAGCGAACGCAACGGCGTGATTGTGGTGCCGACCGCGGCCGTGCAGAAGGGCTCGCAGGGAACGTTCGTGTATCTGGTTGGCGCGGACAACAAAGCCGACGTTCGGCCGGTTCAAGTAGATTTCACCGAAGGGAACGATTCCGTGATCCGCGAAGGCCTGACCGCTGGCCAAAGTGTGGTGGTGGACGGAGGAGACAAGCTGGAGCCGGGTTCCGTGGTGGTGACGCACATGAGCAAACCGAGCGGCTCGTCGAGCGATTCATCGGGCGCCAACGCGGACACTGGGCTGCACCCGTGAGTCCGTCTCGTCCCTTCATTCTTAGACCGGTAGCGACTTCGCTGCTGATGCTTGGGGTGCTGCTCGCCGGCGCTGTTGCTTACCTTCAGTTGCCTGTCTCCGCTCTTCCGCAGGTGGACTATCCGACCATTCAGGTACTGACGTTTTACCCCGGGGCCAGTCCGGACGTTATGGCGTCGTCGGTTACCACGCCGCTCGAACGACAGTTTGGCGAAGTGCCGGGCCTGGCACAGATGACATCCACGAGCTCGTTTGGCGCGTCGCTGATCACGCTCCAGTTCGACCTCAAGGAAGACATCGACGTGGCTGAGCAGGAAGTGCAGGCGTCGATCAACGCCGCGACGACTTACCTCCCGAAGGACCTGCCGAACCCTCCGACATACAGCAAGGTCAATCCCGCCGACACTCCGATCCTGACGCTGGCGCTTACATCGCAAACCTTGCCGCTACAGAAAGTGGAAGACTACGCCGACACGAACCTGGCGCAGAAAATTTCGCAGCTATCGGGCGTCGGGCTGGTGACGATCAGCGGAGGGCAAAAACCGGCCGTACGGGTGCTGGCGAATCCGCTGGAGCTGGCGTCGTACGGCATGAGTTTGGAAGACCTGCGCGTGGCTCTCGGAAACGCCAATGTCGATCAGGCCAAAGGCAATTTGCAAGGGCCGCGGCAGTCGTACACGATCGAAGATAACGACCAGCTCCTTGCCAGTGCGAATTACCTGCCGATCGTCGTGGCCTATCGCAACGGGAATCCCGTGCGCCTTTCGGACGTGGCCGAGGTAGTGGACGGCGCCGAGAATACCACCCAGGCCGCGTGGATGAACACGGAACCGGCCGTTATCCTGAACATTCAGCGTCAACCCGGCACAAATATCATCGGGGTGGCGGACCGGGTGAAAGCACTACTGCCGCAACTGCAGGCATCGTTGCCTTCTTCGGTTCGCGTAACCACGCTCACGGACCGGACCACCACGATCCGCGCTTCGGTGAAGGATGTGCAGTTCGAATTGATGCTGACCATCGCGCTGGTGGTCATGGTGATGTTCCTGTTCCTACGCAGCGCATCCGCGACGATCATTCCGAGCGTCGCCGTTCCCCTTTCGATCGTCGGCACTTTTGGCGTCATGTATCTGGCCGGATTCAGCCTCGATAATTTATCGCTGATGGCGCTGACCATCTCGACCGGTTTCGTGGTGGACGACGCGATTGTGATGATCGAAAACATTGCGCGCTTCATCGAGGGAGGAGATTCGCCGCTGCAAGCGGCGCTCAAAGGCTCAGAGCAAATAGGATTCACGATCGTTTCGCTGACGGTGTCGCTGATCGCCGTGCTGATCCCTCTGCTCTTTATGGGCGACATCATTGGGCGTCTGTTCCGCGAATTCGCGATTACGCTGGGAGTGACGATCCTCGTCTCGGCGTTCGTCTCGCTGACGCTGACGCCGATGATGTGCTCGAAGCTCTTGAAGCACGAAGAGAGCTGGCAACAGAGCCGATTCTCACAGGCGTCTGAGCGCTTCGTTAACCGAATGAATCAGTTTTACGACAAGACGCTGCGAGTAGTGCTGCGCCATCAGACGGCAACGCTGTTGGTGACGGTTGGAACTCTGGTCGCGACGATCCTGCTTTATTACTACGTGCCCAAAGGCTTTTTCCCCGTTCAGGACACCGGCGTAATCCTCGGCATTTCAGATGCGGCGCAGGACGTTTCGTTTGACGCAATGGCGCGGCGACAGCAGGCCTTGGCGGCCGTGATCCTCAAAGACCCGGACGTGGTGAGCCTATCGTCGTTCATCGGCGTGGACGGCACAAACATGACGCCGAACAGCGGCCGCATCCAGATCAATTTGAAGCCGCGCGACCAGCGGAACGATACGGCGTCCGACGTCATCCGGCGGCTTGAACCACAATTGGCGAAAGTCCAAGGCGCCACGCTCTATATGCAGCCGGTGCAGGATTTGAGCATTGAGGATCGCGTGAGCCGCACGCAGTATCAATACTCGATTGAGGATGCGGACGCGACTGAACTTTCGCAATGGGCGCCGCGGCTGGCGGCGAAATTGGCTGCCCTGCCGCAACTGCGCGATGTGGCCACCGATCAACTCGATGATGGCCGGGCCGAGGTGCTGACGATCGATCGCGATACTGCGGCGCGGCTGGGCGTTTTGCCGGCGACCATCGACAGCATCCTCTATGACGCTTTCGGGCAACGCCAGGTCTCGACGATCTTTACGCAGTTGAACCAGTATCACGTGGTGCTCGAGGTTGATCCGCGCTTTCAGCAGAATCCGGACGCACTGAAGGACATTTACGTTCCCTCGTCTGCCGGCACGGAGGTCCCGCTCAGCACCTTCGCACACTTCGAACAGCAGACGGAGTCGCTCGCGGTCAATCACCAGGGTCAATTCCCGGTCGTGACACTTTCGTTTAACTTGGCGCCGAATGCCTCACTCGGCCAGGCGGTGACGGCGATCAATACCGCCGCGCGCGCGATCCATTTGCCGGAGTCGATTCATCCGGGTTTCCAGGGCATGGCGCAGGCCTTCCAATCGTCGCTCGCAAACGAGCCTCTGCTGGTGCTCGCCGCGGTCATCACGGTGTACATCGTGCTGGGCGTTCTCTATGAAAGCTACATCCACCCGCTGACGATTCTTTCGACGCTGCCTTCGGCCGGTGCGGGCGCGATCCTGGCGTTGTGGGTGTGTGGCGAAGATTTCAGCGTGATCGCTTTGATTGGAATCATTCTCCTGATAGGCATCGTGCAAAAAAACGCCATCATGATGATCGATTTCGCGTTGGAAGCGGAGCGCAAGGAAGGCAAGAAGCCGTTCGATGCAATTTACCAGGCGTGCCTGCTGCGGTTCCGGCCCATCATGATGACCACGATGGCGGCGATGCTCGGCGGGGTGCCGCTGGCGTTTGGCACCGGTACCGGATCGGAGCTGCGGCGGCCGCTCGGCATCAGCATTGTCGGTGGGCTGCTGGTCAGCCAGGTCCTCACGCTGTACACCACGCCAGTCGTGTATCTCTGGTTCGATCGGTTAGCAAGAAGATTCAGTCACGCCGGGGTCGCTGCAGCCACGGAACCGGCGGTCGATCCGATTGATTAGCGCCATGCGCATCATGCGAACGGGACGCCACGCAGCATGAACATCTCGTCCGGATTCATTCGCAGGCCGGTAGCCACTTCACTGTTGACTCTCGCGGTCCTGCTTGCCGGCATCATGGCCTATCGCTATTTGCCTGTCGCGCCGCTGCCTGAAGTGGATTTTCCCACCATTCAAGTGCAGGCACAGCTTCCGGGCGCAAACCCGGAGACGATGGCCTCCTCCGTCGCCACGCCGCTGGAGCGGCAGTTCGGACGCATCGCTGGCGTAACTGAAATGACGTCGCAAAGCCTAGCAGGCTCGACGTCGATCACGTTGCAATTTGACCTTAACCGGAATATCGACGCTGCCGCTCGCGATGTGCAAGCGGCCATCAACGCGGCATCGGGACAATTGCCGGCAAACCTGGAAACGCTGCCAACGTATCGGAAAACGAACCCTGCCGATTCGCCAATCATGATTCTGGCGATGCGGTCCGATACCTTGCCACTCCGGAACGTGTACGACGTCGGCGAATCGATCGTCGAGCAGAAGCTTTCGCAGGTTGAGGGCGTCGGGCAGGTCAATATCGGAGGCAGCGCGCGGCCAGCGGTTCGCATCGAGCTCAACCCTCAAGTCCTGGCGAATTATGGCATTGCGCTTGAGGATGTGCGGAACGCTCTGGCTTCCGTGAACTCGAACGAACCAAAGGGCGAGTTGGCCAACGGGATGGTGAGCTGGGTTTTGGACGATAATGACCAGCTTTTCGACGCCAATCATTACCGCCAAGTGATCGTCGCCTACCACAACGGCGCGCCCGTCCGGCTGGGCGATATCGCCGACGTGGTCGACTCCGTGGAGGATATC
>JASHWB010000220.1 GCA_030044295.1 Candidatus Acidiferrales bacterium | reverse complement strand
CCGGATCCGTTCCATCGATGTACTTGCGCAAGACGGGCGTGGTCATGCCCGCAACCGGATGCGGAGTATACGTAAAGCGCAGCGGGATGCCGTGAAAGCGCCGGTCGTCCGCTAAGACGTCGGCGAATTCGAAAGTGGAAACCGGCGCTGTGGGGATTCCGAATTCCTGTTCGAGAGTGCGAGAGCAAGTGGCAACTGCCACCGCGCAACCGGGTCAACCGGCGACACCCAGAATGGCGGCGTCTCCTCGTTCTTTGATTTCGTGCCACAGATCCTTCGTGTCGTCGCGAAACACATTGCCGGGCTTCCGGCGGCGAACCGTCTTTACGGCTGGCATGTGCTCTGTGAACCAAGCCTGCATTTCGTCTAGAAATTTGCCGCTTCCGCCGAAACCGGTATCGACAAGATAGACCGTTTTGCGATTCAGCGTGTCGAGGCGCGGCGCCATTGCGGAAAACGAAGGCACGCCTTGCGGCTCACCGTCGGGAGTGATCGTCCGGAATCCTTCGGGATTCAAGACGGCGGACATTACTTGCGTGGCCATAGGCGCACCCGGTAAATCCAATTTAGTGTGACGGGAATAGCGTCACTGCCCAAGTCTTTGTCAGATATATTCATCGATGGAAGCGCTCTTGACGCCATCGGCCGTCAGTACGTTAAAGTCTTGTTGTCAAGCGAGCGCCAGTCGTCGATCGAGGCGCTTTTTACGTGGTACATCCCGCCGTAATCCCAATACAGATTGTTGGATGATCCGGTGACCAGGACGTTGATCTGCGCCTTGCTCCGGAAATGAGGCGCGGATTCGTCCTGACTCTGGTAGAGAAAGTCCGTAAGTTTTTCAACGCTATCGTAGCCTTCGCTCTTGATGTAGTTGGCCACGGCGGGACTCAAAACAGCGAGAATTCCGAAAAGCTGGTCTTGATCGTTGGAGATGTTCTTAAGCTCCTGAGCGAAATTCATATCCTTGGACCAGACGGCGTACTTGCAGTTCTTGGCCGAAATAACTCCCCAGCCTTCGAACAGGCTGACAACATTTTCTTTTGGTTTGTATCCGAGTCGAACACTAAATGGTTCCCATGGCGACTCTTTTTCGTTCTCCGCGATGATGATGTTTGCGTAGTTCATGGGATTTCCGATCACGCCCATGTACGTCTGATTGACTTTGCCGCAATTACCGCCGTTGAGCGAAAGCAAACTATAAGCGCGGCCAATCGTCGCATTGGCATGGCTGAACGGGCCAAGTGCGCCGATTCCGTAGTTCAGGCCGATCTCATCACGGATGGGCCCGTTGATCACGACTGCTTCGGCAAACGAGTTATCGGAGCTCGAGATGGCTTCCTTGCCGATGGAAGCGATGGCCAGAATCACGGGGAAATATTTCGGGTCCGCGCCCGCCATCACTGCGTTCACGGCCACCTGCCTGAGGTATAGGACCAAGCCGGGTACACGCCGGGCGTGGGGCACATCCTTCCAACGATTTCGTCCGGATTGCGGCTGGTCCCTTTAAGCATTGCATCCACCCGTTCTTCGGTCGGGAGGACGATCGGCAGATAATCGGTCATTCTCTGTTTCATGAACATGCGCTGCAAGTCTTCAGCGGTATCAGGGCCGAACGTCCCTGGCCCAGCGGACTGCGGAATCGTGCGTTCCACGCTGTCTTCCGGAGTCAACGGCGTGGTCAGCTCGGAGACGATTTCCTGCATCACAGGCTTGCCTGTAATCGGGTCATTTCCATCGATTACATCGTGCCGTAGTTGTTCCGCCGTCTTGCCCCAAACAGGCGACTTGACGTACGTAAATCGCAGGTGCGGCATGCCTTTCTTCGCGGCGTTTTCTTCAACCAACTGCTGGAAATATTGCGTGATGATGGAGACGGTGGGCTTGTGAAATTCAGACTCGAAGGAGATGTCGTGGCCAACGACCGCTGGCGAGCAGTAGCTTCAATGCCCAACTCCCATCACAACGGCGTCACCTTTGGCCTTGATTTCCGCCCAAAGCGCCGGGTCCACCTGCGGGAATCCGCCGGATTTGAGCCTGTAAACCGCTGTAACGCCGGGAACGTTTTGGTTGAACCAAGTAACCATTTCTTTCATCAGGACATCGGTTCCCGGAAAGCCATCGTCCACGAAGTAGACGGTCTTGCCGTCGAGCGACTTTGGCCGCGGCGCCATTCCCAGCAGCTTGATGGGTGGAGGCGTCCCCAGCGGGCTTAAGACCGTGAGCTTAGGATCGAAGTCGCTCCTTGGGCCGGCGGATGCCATGGGTTCAGCGGCCCTCGCATAAGAAGGCGCCGCAGCTGCCAGCGCCGGAGTGATTCCAAGCAATGACAACATCTTTCGTCGATCCATGAGCGCACCTCCGAATTGTCTCTATCACCGCGGAGCCCGCTCCCGCTCGTCTGGCGGGGAAGGAAAGCGAGGATTTCTCGGCCAACCACGTTTTGGTAAAGCCTTCCATTTGAGCCGTCACGTCCTGAGGCCGATAGGCCCTTGGGCCCAACTTCACAGCGGGCCAAGTACAACAAAGTCGATTGTAGTTGTCAAGACAACAAAATGTCCAGCGCCCCCGCGAATTCCTTGACAAAGCTGCTGGTTCCGGTATCTATTTCGATGGTTCTCATAACATCGATTGGCCATTCTGGCCACGCGCTTGGGCGATGCTTCAGTTTACGGAATCTAGGGCGAACGAAAATGGATATACTCGGAATTGACTGCAGGCATACCTCCGCGGGCGAAGGCGCATAATATATACAGGGGTCATGGGGCAGGCGCGTAACGCAGGTGCCTATGGGAAAAACGAACATGAATTCGACTGCAACGGCAAAAGGCTTCCCGGTTCCGAGTTCGCTGAAGGTGGTGCCGGGCACGGAGCGCGCGCAGACCGCGTATCCCTATTACATGCAGTTTACGAAGGAAGACGATAAGCGGTTCTGGTTTTATAACTCCATGCATTTTCCAGAGCCGATGTGCGTCTTCGATATGGTGACGGCTGAGGCCGCCTACGCTGCCCTGGGTTCCGCCAACACGCGTGTGCATTGCCTTCCGACCACCCTTG
>JASHWB010000219.1 GCA_030044295.1 Candidatus Acidiferrales bacterium | reverse complement strand
GGAACTCATTTGCGCGAGAGCGGAGCGAGCAGCGTCTGGAGAATTCGAGTCCAGGTCGCGGCCAGTGATCCGGGCCACGAGCTCCGCCACAGGGCTCGTTGCATGTTGCGATTGCGCTTCGGACGAGATAGAAGAAGCCGCGCCAAATCGTGCGATGGCGGCGGCTCGGATGCGCGATAGGACAGGTTTTTGCGTGGCAGTGCGCGGAAAATCCGGGTCAGGCCATTCGAACCAGAGCCGAACGCGCTGATATTCGGCCAGCGATTGATTGGCTCGTTCAACGATAGCTGCCGCGTTTGCTTCTTCGCCCGCGAGCAACAGAGCGGCGCATGGCTCTTCATTTCCATCTCTTGGAAGGCCGATGACGACACAGTCGCGCACGCCTTTCTGTCGACGAAGAGATTGTTCTAAGTCATCGGGATAAACCTTCATCCCCGCGGGCGTAACGATGACGTTCTTCTGACGGCCCTTGAAGTAGACGTTGCCATCGTTGCCGATTTCGGCGAGATCGCCGGTATGGAACCAGCCGTCTTCTCCGACGACGGCCTGAAGTTGCTCGCCTTGGCGGTAGGATTTGGCGATGTTTTCTCCACGCACAAGAATCTCGCCGTTCCCGGAAAGTTTGATCTCGGACCCTGGAAACGCCCGTCCGATTGAACCTTTGCCGAGACGGAAAGGATGATTCAGCGTGATGAGCGAGGCCGTTTCCGTCATACCGTAGCCTTGGATCACGGCATAGCCAAGGCGATTCCAAAAGGTTTCGACGGCTGATGGCAGCGTGGCGCCACCTGAGATGATGGCCCAGAATTTCCATCCGAACCGGCGGTGGACGCTTCGAAAAATCCACCACCGGCGGAGGAAGTGCTTGCCTTCCGAAGATTGGAAGCGGCTGCGAAATTTTCCGGTCTCGTCGCTAGCTTCAAGTGCGCCCTCGATTTCGCGCTGGAGTGATTCGACGACGCGTGGAACAGAAACGAGGACGGAGATCCGTTCGCGACGAATGGTGTCGATCAGTTCGGAGGGCTTTAGCGTGTCGACGAAAACGACCGTACCGCCAAGAAGGGGCGGAATGAAGAGGCCCATCATCTGGCCGAAGATGTGGCTGAGCGGAAGCAGGTTGAGAAAACGCAGCGGGTGCACGAACCGCTCGTACGGGAGATATTTCCGGATTTCGCCCTCGAGCGGCTCGATATTGGCGAGAACGTTGCCGTGCGATATCACGACGCCGCGAGGCTCGGCGGTGGTGCCGGAAGTAAAAATGATTTCGAGTGTGTCGTCGCGCGTGAGAGCCGGAGGAGCGTATGGCGCCGAGGAATGGCGGGCGATGATTTCGAGCAGCGATTCGAGTTCGAGCGAGTCAGCCGGCGATTGGACCGCGCCGGAGCTTCGCGACCGGACAATGAGCTTGGCACCGACGTCGCGGGCGACGCGTGTGGCGAATTCGGGCGCGGAGACCTGGTCGATAGGTACTGCCACAGCGCCGTGAAGGACGCAGCCAAAAAAGGCGGCAATCCAGGCGGGACACGGTTCGCCCCAGAGAAGCACCGCGTCAGACTTGGAGACGCCGCGGGATTCGAGTTCGCGTGCGAAACGGCGAGCCTCGCCCAGGATTTCGCCGTACGTAGTGCGCTCCATGCGGTAACCGCGGCGGTGGGCAATGAATGCCTCATTTCGGCGGAGGTCAAATTCGCCGAGGAATTCGACAAGAGATTGACGAGGGGCGCGATTGGGCGCGTCTGGCATTCGAGATGTAACGATTGTTTGTCGATTACGATATGGAAAAGCAAGCGAAAGAATTCTGGATGTGGAGTGTCTCGGGTAGAGGCATGCCCGATCTTTTGTTTTCAACGACTTAGATGCATTTCTACTCGATCGGTGTCTCGGGTAGAACGGGCGTGATTCGTGACTCGTGATTGGTGACTAGTGAGGGACAAAACCGATTCCGGCGCCGGAGGAATCAACGAGACGCGAAGGGTACGGTGCAGATCCCGTAACTCAGATGCACCGGGACGTTCCGCCCTTTGATTTTCATCCGGTTTTATTTTCAGCGAGTTACGCGTGTACAAGGTTGATTGGCTGTTCCGCCCTTGAGAGGCAGCCCAAAGCAAATGAAAAGCGAAGGACACGTCGCGCGCATAAGACGCGGATGGCTCTGCACTCATCGCCACATTCATCACGTCCAAATCCCTCCCATCTTCCGCCTTGGCTGATGCCGATTCGAGCTGCGACCACTGCGCTCAGCGGCTTTGCCGCAAGCCAACAAAAACAAGAAACGGTAGCATGTAGGCGCCGAGGCGTACAGGTTCAATTTGGAGACAGTACCAACTTTCCCATTTTGGGAATTGTGCTAGAAGGTGGCGGACACGGAGGTGGCGCGGTTCGAGCGAGCGCCAGAACGGTCCTGCACACGCTGGACGAAATTAATCGGCGCGCGCGGAATTGGCCGCGCTCGCACCCGAGCTTGGAGAATCGGCAGCGCGACGCTTCGTAAAGGGCACGAGCATCGGTACGCGTTTCCGGTACTGGCGGTATGTGTCGCCGAAGTACGAGACGAGGTCACGTTCTTCAAGCTGAATGGCGACGACTATGTAGCCCGTGGTGGCGAGGGCGAAAAGCAAATGCCCGGCGGTCATTGTAGGAGTCGCCCAAAAGGCGATGAGGAACCCGAGATAGATCGGGTGGCGAACGTGCTGATATAGAGCCGGATTTTTGAAGCCGACGGGTGCGTAAGACTTTCCGCTCGCGAACAGACTCACCTGACGCAGTCCGAACAGATCGGCGTGGCTAACCAAAAAGGTGGACAGAAGCACCATGAGCCAGCCGATGGCGAACAGCACTTCAAGCACTATTTTCCCTGCAGAAGTCTGAACGCTCCAGACAGTCTCGTTCATGGGACGCCATTGCCAATAGAGAAGTAAGAGGCAGAGGCTGGAGAACAGGACGTACGTGGTGCGCTCGACGGGCTTCGGAACGAGCCTCGTCCAGACGTTCTTAAAGCCCTGGCGCGCCATAACGCTATGCTGGACGGCGAAGAGCATGAGCAAGAGCGCGTCGATGATAAGCGCAGGCACTGAGAAGACGCCCGCGCCAGAATCGATCGATTTGGGTACCAGGAGGTTGCCAACGAAACCGATGGCGTACAGAAAGGTGCCAAAGAAAACCACGTAGACCACAAACCCGTAAATTACGGCGGCGGCCTTAGCCATGGCGATGCCTCCCGGAAGCGATATTCTCAAACGGTAAAAGGAAACTGCTGATGAATCCGACGGCGAACAAACAGAATGAGGAAGTAGGGCCATTCAGACCGGGCGCGGCAACTCCGCGATACGCCGGACCATAATATGCGCGGCACGATACGTTTTCTGGCAGGCGATGTCAAGGCGAAGCGCTCTGCGATTTGGTCGCGCGCCTTCCGGCTGACTACTCCGCGATTTCTTGGCGCGTCACATCCGAAGGGCGTGAAATGCCATCCCCTATGAACTTGAGGACGTGCAGAAGGCGACGGGAAAGTGGCCGAAGAGGTCGGCGGCCCGGATGATCAGGCGGCCGGAGCGCTTGATGGCGCGGAGCGACAGGCCGGTGATGGCGTCATGCCATTCCGTGGGAGCGCCGGGCGGGAGCTCGACCGCGGCGGTGGTCCAAACGGCACGGCCGAGAGGCAGATGCGCTCGTTCCAATCGTGGTACGGGTAAGCGGAGTCCTGGATTTCAATCGCTTCGAGCCAGGGGTTCTCACGGGGCGGTTGATAGAAGTGTCCGTGGATGCAGATATAGCGATCGGCCATTACCGTAGCTCCGCGTGCGATTTGTAGAGCACGAATGATGAAGGTGGAAGCGTGAATTGGAGTTCGCTAGAAGAGTCGAATCGCGCCGGAGTGCCGCAGCCGGGACCGTTCCACGTCCGATCGGCGGAATCGAGTATCTTTTCCCAGACTCCGGCAGGCGGAGTTATCTCGAGCGAAGTAGCGCACCGATCGAAGTTTAAGATCGCGAGACGTTGGTACGATTCGTGCCAGCGCCGAATCAAGAGCGCCTTCGGTGACTCAAAGGAAGTAGCTTCGAGTTTCTCCTTATCGCGTTGCGAAAGGACAGGATCTTCACGGCGAAGACGCAAAAGCTCTTTGTGAAAGTCGCGCAAGGTCTTATGAGGGCCGGAGCACCGTAGATTCAAATCGATACGCGAGTGCACGAAGGTGGACTCATCCTGCGGATCGGGAACGTCTCCCTGCCAAGCGAAACGCGAAAATTCCTCGCGGCGGCCTTCGCGAACTGCTTCGATGAGGGCCGGATCGCTGTGGCTGACGAAATACAGGAAAGGCGCGATTTCTCCGTACTCTTCTCCCATGAAGAGCAACGGCAAGAACGGTGAGAGAAGCACGGCGGAGGCAGCGAGTTTCAGAGCCTCGAACGAAACAAGGGAGCTGAGGCGTTCACCGAGCCGGCGATTGCCGACCTGATCGTGGTTCTGGGCGAACACGACGAATTTGTCGGCGGAAAGGAATTTCGAGGAATTTCCATGGCGGCGGCCGCGATACTTCGATTCTTGCCCGGAGAAGACGAAGCCTTCGGAAAAGCCACGAGCGAGCTGCTCGGTTGAGCCGAAGTCGGCGTAGTAGCCCTCACGGTCATTCGTAAGCAAGGTGTGGAGGCTATGGTGAAAGTCGTCGTTCCAGGAGGAGTCCAGGCCGTATCCACAGACCGGATCGGGTGCAACGATGCGGGCGTCATTTAGATCGCTTTCCGGGATCAGATAGACGCTGCGTCCGAGCCGAGTGCCGCACTGATGGACAGCCGCAGCGAGCTCGCCTAGAAACGGCTGAGCCGACGTGTCGGTGATGGCGTGGATGGCATCGAGCCGGAGCGCGTCAAAGTGAAAATCCTCAACCCACTGGAGCGCGTTCTCGATGAAGTAGCGGCGCACGTGATCGCTTTGGGCGCGATCGAAGTTGATCGCCTCCCCCCATGGCGTGTGGTAGAAGTCGGTGAAATACGGTCCGAAACATGCGAGGTAATTACCCTCGGGGCCTAAATGGTTGTAAACGACATCGAGAACCACGGCGAGACCGGTTTGATGGCAAGCGTTGATAAGGCGCTTCAAGCCATGCGGACCGCCGTACGATGACTGCACGGCAAACGGGTAAACGCCGTCATAGCCCCAATTACGCGGGCCGGGAAATTGCGCCACGGGCATCAGTTCGATGGCGGTCACTCCGAGATCTTTTAGCGCGGCAAGGCAAGGAATGATCGCGTCGAAAGTGCCTTCGGAGGTGAACGTGCCAACGTGGAGTTCGTAGAAAACGTAATCGCGAAGCTCGATGCCGCGCCAGGATTGATCGTCCCAAGGAAAGCGAGGATCGATAACTTCGGAAGAGCCGTGAACGCCTTCGGGCTGAAAGCGAGAAGCCGGGTCGGGATGCTCGTCGCCGGAATCGAAACGGTAAAAGTAACGCGCACCGGGTAAAACGTCTGAAACGTGCAGACGAAAATAGCCATCGGGCAGTTGATGCATCGGCAAACAGCATTCGCGCGGACCGACGAGATGCAGATCGAGCCGCCGGACTCGAGGCGCCCAGACGAGAAACGTGCAGCCGCGATTTTCATGAAAATGCGCGCCCAATTTATCAGTGGAATGTGAAATCACGCCGGAACGGCCTCCTACGAGCTTGAGCGAGCGGATGACTCAGGGTTGTGATGGGCTGCCAAGATGCCGAGAATACCTTCCAGAGGAATTGGCAACCACGCGGGGCGGTTGTTGAGTTCGTATCCAAGCTCATAGACGGCCTTTTCCAGCAAATATATTTTGAGCAGCGCCTCGAATTCCGGCTGAGCAGGCAGAAACTTCGCGTCACCCGCCGTGCTGCAGTAGGCTCTGAGAAACTCGCGCGAAGCCAAATCCTGCCACCGAGTGGCCAGCGCCTCGATTTGCGTTGTCAGCGTGTTTGCATCTTGTAAGCGCTCCCTCGCCAACATCGAAGCGGCGCGCGCGGCGTAGTGAAACGACCGCAACATTCCGGCGACATCCTGCAAAGGCGAGCG
>JASHWB010000218.1 GCA_030044295.1 Candidatus Acidiferrales bacterium | reverse complement strand
AGTCCAATCGCGCGTTCCAAAAGGGCCGCAATTTGCGACCAGTTGCCCGCCAGGATCTCCTGCGAGTCTTGCGTGAAGAGTCTACGATTTTCGGAGTTGGTCACCAGCGCCCCGAGCACGTGAATGACAATCGTAAGGATCTCGATCAGCCGGTTTAGATCGATCGTTCGCGATTCCTCGCCGTTAGGCATGCCTTCTCCGTATGGAGTTGAGCGCTCCGAAAACCCTAAATTGCGGCGGAGAGCTGGTGTGGAAAGTTGCGAGAGACATTAGTACGGTGGCGAACCTAGAGTCAATATAGCTTGCCTGGACGAATTGGATAGGCTAATCGCCGAATCGATCGGACGGAGTGAGATGCGCGCCGCTGGCGAATTCCTGCGCTGTGACACGCTTGCGGCCTTCCAGCTGGGCGAATGTGAGCACAAGCCCGCCTCCGGCACCATGAATGCAAATCAGCGAGCCATGTAGACGAATTGCGCCCGGGGAGTCTGAGGGCATCGACACCGACGGCTTGAGGACGAGCCGCGAAGCGGCGTTCGCTGGCTGCGGAAAGTCTTTGATAGAAAGCGGGTGTCCCCAGATGCGGCAGGTTTTGCCGCGAAATGTGGTGAATGCGCCGGGCCACGGTTCGAGGCCGCGAATCCGATTGTAAATTTGATCCGCCGGGAGCTGCCAATCGATGCGGCTGTCTTGCTTGCGGAGCGGAGGCGCATAAGAGGCCACGGAATCGCGCTGCGGAAGTGGTTCGACCTCGCCGCGATCAAGTCTGCGGAGAGTCTCGGCTATGAGCGGAGCGCCGGCTTCGGCAAGCCGAGCGGTGAGCTCTGGAGCCGTTTCATCGCGGCCGATTTCTGTCTTATGGCGCAGGAGCGTCGGGCCGGTGTCAAGGCCAGCATCGATTCGCATGGTGGTCAGCCCCGTGTGGGATTCTCCGTTGATGATGGCCCAGTTGATCGGAGCGGCGCCTCTGTATCGTGGTAGCAGCGAGGCGTGCAAATTGATCCAGCCGAGGCGCGGAATATCCAACAGGCGCTGCGAAATGATTTGACCGTAGGCGATGATCGCAACTACATCGGGCGCCAGACGCTGAAAATACTCGAACGCGTCATCTGTCTTGATTTTCTGCGGCTGATAAACGTCCAAGCCGAGTTCGAGCGCCGCAGCCTTCACGGCCGGCATGGCCAGTTCCTGGCCGCGGCCGCGCGGGCGGTCCGGCTGCGTGACGATGCCGACGATTTCGAAGCCGGATTGCGCTTTCAGATGCCGAAGAGAAGGAACCGCAAAAGCGGGAGTGCCGCAAAAGACGATGCGCAGCGGCACGGCGCGCCTACCACTCGCCAGCTTTTCTCAGCTTGCGAATTTTGCGCTTAATCAGATCGCGTTTCAGCATGCTCAGATGGCTGATGAACAAAATTCCGTCTAAGTGATCGATCTCATGGCAGAACGCGCGCGCCAACAGGCCTTCGCTGCGCATTTCGAATTCTTCTCCAGTGACGTTTTGCGCGCGGATGGTTACGAAAGCGGGCCGCAGAACGCGCCCCCGGAAACCGGGAATCGAGAGGCAGCCCTCTTCTTCGTGCTGTTCGCCCTCAGCATGGACGATCTGCGGATTGGCGCAGACGAGCCTAGCCTCGGGATTCTTTCCGGTCGTGACGTCAATTACCGTAACGCGTAAACCGATGCCAATCTGCGGCGCCGCAAGGCCCACTCCCTGCGCGGCGTACATCGATTCGAACATGTCGTCGGTGAGTTTCCGGAATTCTTCGTCGAACTTTTCCACCGGTTTCGTGGGGGTTTCGAGGACCGGGTCTCCGTATTTAACTATGGGATGAATCATCGTGATCGTCTATTTTGCAGGCAGATTTAGAAATTGTCCAACTGGCGTTGATAGCCGTCGAAGTTCCGGCGAACTTCCTCGAGCGAGTCGCCGCCGAACTTCTCAAGGAAGGCGGCGGCAAGAGTGAGCGCGACCATCGCCTCGCCAGCCACTCCGCCGGCCGGGACGACGCAAATGTCCGACCGCTCGTAGGCGGCCTTCACGGCCTCTTTGGTGTTCAGGTCGGCCGTAAGCATCGCGCGCCGAAGCGTTGAGATCGGCTTCAGGTAGCCGCGGACAACGATATCCTGTCCGTTGGTGATGCCGCCTTCGATGCCGCCGGCCCGATTGGACGGGCGGTCGAAACGCTTGCGCGCCGGATCGTAGCGGATCTCATCCTGAACTTCAGAGCCGTAGCTTGTGGCATTCGCCACGCCAGAGCCTATTTCGACGGCTTTTACGGCCTGCATCGACATAATTGCGCGAGCCAGTTTGCCATCGAGCTTTTCGTCCCATTGGATGTGCGTCCCGAGGCCCGGCGGGACGCCACGAGCAACCACTTCGAAAATTCCGCCAACGGAATTGCCCTCGCGCAGGGCATGATCGACTTCGGCCTTCATTTGCGATTCCACGCCGGAATCCACACAACGCAGCGGCGACTCAAGGTTCTCACAAACGGCGACGATTTCGTCCCAAGACGCTTCCCGCTCCAGCCGCGCATGACCGACGGCGATTGTGTGGCTCAGGACGGCAATGCCAAACTCGCGAAGCAATAGCTTCGCCAGCGCCCCAGCCGCGACTCGCGCGGCGGTTTCGCGCGCCGATGCGCGCTCGAGGATGTAACGGGCGTCATGGAAATTGAATTTTTGCGCTCCGGGCAGATCGGCATGCCCAGGACGTGGCGCCGTCAGCCGGCGCCGGGCTTCCTCAGCGCCTTCAATTTGTTCGACGGGCAGCGCTCTCTCCCAGTTTTTCCAATCGCGGTTTTCGATGCGCAACGCGACCGGCGCACCGATGGCTTTGCCATGGCGCACGCCGGCGAGAAATTCCGCCTGGTCCTTTTCGATTCGCTGCCGCCCGCCCCGGCCGTAGCCCAACTGGCGGCGGTGAAGTTCACGCCCGACAAATTCCAGGTCCACGGGCACACCCGCAGGCAGGCCCGAAATCCAGGCGATGAGCGCTTGCCCGTGGGATTCCCCGGCGGTAACGAATCGCAACATGTGTCCAGCGCGCCCAACGGTCGGGCGCGAATCGACAATTCTATCGGACGCTCCAACGTGCGTAAAGGACAACCGCGCCGAAAATCGGGAGATGCGAGTTCGCGTCGATCCGCAGGATGTTTGCTTGACGCCCTGCACACCCGGACGATACGCTTTTGAAAGTTCGGCGAACAACTGCTGGCGATGCAGGAGACGATGCCGGAGAACAACGAAGATTCCTCTGTAGTGTGGTTTCTTGAGGAACCCGCAAAGCGCCTGGTCTTCTCTCTGCAGGATTATTGCCTGCTGGCGTTCCACTCCGTTGTAAACGTAATTACTCCCCCGGCTTACTGGTCAGACACCGTCGAGCAAATGGATTCGATCGGAGTGGGATCGCTGTGGATCGTGGCGCTAACGGCGCTTTTTATCGGCGCCGTGCTGGTGCTTCAGACCGGCGCCGAATTCGAGCGCTTCGGAGAAAAAGCGTTCACCGGGACGGCGGTTTCCCTGGCTCTTGTGCGCGAGTTAGGCCCGGTCATAACGGCTCTGCTCGTGGCCGGACGGAACGCTTCAGGCATCGCATCCGAATTGGGCTCGATGGTGGTCACCGAACAAGTGGACGCGATGCGGGCGCTGGGCACGAACCCCCTTCGGAAGCTAGTCACACCCCGGGTTGTCGCCATGGTTCTCACTCTGCCGCTGCTGGTTGCCGTCGCCGATTTCGTGGGTCTGATCGGAGCTTTTTGCTACGCGTACTACGCGCTGGGAATGGGGCGGGTCCAGTTTTGGGCGCGCGCGGTGGACGCTCTGCAGTTCGGCGATCTGGTGCAAGGATTTATCAAGCCTCTGGTATTCGGTTTCATCATTTCCACGATCGCCTGCTACAAGGGCCTGCGTGTGCAGGGCGGCACTCAGGGCGTAGGAAAAGCGACCACGTCAGCCGTGGTGATCTCCTCGGTTCTAGTCTTGGTGGTGGATTTCTTTCTCGGCCGCATATTTCTGCACATTTTTCAGTAGTAGCAGACGACTTGCCGGAGCAAGCCCTTGGCCGCGCGAGGCCGGCTCGGATGGGGTGGACGAAAAGCTCGCGCTGCGAATCCTCTCTATTTCCATTTATAATTCGGCTATGACGCAATCGCCTCGCCGGGCGACACCCGCGGATCAGGCGAATCCCGTTGCGATCGAACCCCTGATCGCCTTCAGCGATGTGCACGTTGGATTCGATGAGGGCGATGTGCTGCGCGGGATCAGTTTCGAAGTCTGGCCGGGAGAAACGAAGATTCTGCTCGGCGAGACCGGCACCGGAAAAACGCTGATTATGAAGCTCGGAGCGGGCCTGTTGCGGGCCGACTCCGGACGCATCTGGGTAATGGGGCACGAATTAAGCGAGATGCACGAACAGGAATTGCTGGCTTTTCGCCGCCACCTGGGTTTCGTGTTTCAAGAGGGCGCCCTGTTCGATTCGATCACCGTCGCGGAAAACGTCGGTTTCCGCCTACGCGAGGAAAATCTACCCGATGCGAAAATCGAAGCTCGCGTGCGAGAGGTGCTGCGGTTCGTCGAACTGGAATCGACCTACGATATGTTTCCAGGCGATCTTTCTGGCGGAATGCGCAGACGAGTCTCAATCGCGCGCGCGTTGGCTGACCGCCCTCCAATGGTGTTTTACGATTCCCCGACCGCCGGACTCGACCCGGTCACCTCACAAACAATCATTACGCTGATCATGCGCGGACGCGATTTGCAAGACGTAACCTCGCTGATCGCGACGCACCGGGTGCAGGACGCGTTTGGCCTCGCCAACTACCGCTTTGATGAAGCTTCGGGCCGCGTAATGCATTTGAACGGAAATAGCCAGCAGGCCGCGCAGCAGCAAGGAAACTCGCACAGAACCACGCCGACCAACGTGTTGGTGTTGCGCGAAGGGCAGATCTATTTTGAGGGAGCCGCGGACGATCTGCTCCACACATCCGATGAATACTTGAAGAAATTCCTGGCTTCCGCCGAGTAGGATTCATGCATCGACTGCCGAGGAGGAACTGCAATGGCGCAGCGAAAGCAGCTAACGTGGTCGGAGTTGCGGGTGGGGCTCTTCGTGCTGGCAGGCCTGGTGATTCTGGCCGTGGCGATTCTGTGGGTGACCGGCGCTGGGTTTTTCGGTCCCAAATACCAACTGCACACTTACGCCTCGGAAGCTGAGGACCTTCAGGTAGGAGCGCCCGTGACGCTCGACGGAGTGAACGTCGGCAACGTTCAGTACATTCGCCTGACTCCGCATCCGGAAAACCGCGCTCACGGCGTGACCCTGATGTTGCAGATTTCGAAAAAATATCAGCCGGATATCCGCAGCGACTCGCGAGCGAGCCTCATCACATCGGGACTTTTGGGCGACCGCTACGTGAATATCTCTCGCGGGCTGAACGGGACAGTGATTCCCGACAACGGAATCGTCCAAAGTGAGGAAGTGCCCGATATCAAGGAAGTCGTCCAGCGCGGCGCGGACGTGATGCAAAAGTTGGGAGTTCTAACGGACGACGTGACGGCGATGGTTTCCGACGTTCAAAACGGCAAAGGCACGATCGGCAAGCTCATGAACGATCCTTCTCTCTACAATCACCTCAACGACACCGCCTCGAAATTCGATGCCGTCGCGACGTCCGTTGAGCAAGGGCAAGGAACCATCGGAAGACTCGCGACTTCCGACGAGCTGTACAACAAGATAGACACTGCCGCAGGCCATCTAGAAAACGCCACAGCCGCCCTAGACAGCCAAAAAGGAACGCTCGGCAGATTAATCTACGATCCGACCGCGTACAACAACATCAATGGAATGGCTCAGAAGGGTAACGCTCTGCTAGGAGACATTCGCGACGGCAAAGGCACGCTCGGCAAGCTGGCTACCGACGACCAGCTGTACACGGATCTACGCGATGCGACGGCAAACATCCGCGACGTCACCGGCAAAATGAATTCCGGTCAGGGGACGATGGGCAAGTTCTTCACTGACCCGCAGCTATATGACAACCTGACAGGGCTGACCGGCGATATGCGCGTCCTGATGAGTGATTTCCGCAAGAATCCGAAGAAATTCCTGCGCATCAAGCTGGGAATTTTCTGATACGAGAAGATCGAATAATCGACCGCGCTGCACGACTAGCTAGCATGACTACGTCGCACAGCGCGGCCTCTCACCGGAAAGCGCGAATAAGACCTGCGCATCGGCGAAGTCTACGATTCATTTAGCCTTTCGAGCTCTATCTCGATATGGTGTTCGTCTCCGGCATCCTCCGGACGAACGAATCCAGCCACACGCTTACCATCACGCGGCATGAGCAGCCATGCGCTATCTTCCATCTGCTTCAAGCTCTGCCTCTTAGTCTCGAGGTAGCCTGAACATTCTCGCACGCGGAACTGCACTCGATGGTCCGGGTACGTCGCTTCACAGAAGATCGCTACCTCGTCTTCGCGATAGCCCCTTTCGATATGCGCGTGCACGCACGATTCGCAGAGCGGCGGCCCGTGCAGTGGCGTGCCATTTTTCACTTTCGGTCGCATGTTCCCCTCCTTTTGCAAAGCTTTTACAGTCGGTGCGATTCCAGTCGCGCAGTTGGGCCTAGAGAGCTGCAAGCGCAATTGTGGCAGACAGAAGACCACCCAATTACCGTTGTCGATAGGAAATGACCGCCAGTAGGCGATGCTTAGCGCGCGGGACCGGACGCTGGACTGAAAAATATCCGGCCACAATCCCGGCGTGGCTTAGGCGATGCCTGCCTTAAGAGCGGATTGTGATGTTTCATATCCATGCCGAATGCTCTCCAGCGTACGCCAGTGTGCGTGAAAGGAACTGCTGCCGCAAGCGTAAGTAGTCGAATCGCCTATTTTCGGCGGCGAACGGGGCGGTCCTTCGTTCCAAGTGGGATTTTGGGGGATTGAGCGGTGTTCTGGTTTTGGGAGGAATGGTGGTTCCGGCACATCGCCGGTTGACGTGGAATGCGTCTATTCGCCCTCTCGTGGCGATAGATCCAAGGCCAGCTCGTGCACGCGGCGCAAGTCGAGCTTGCCAGTTCCCAGGTGCGGCAGCTCTTCGACGGCAAAAAACTGATTGGGCCGCGGAGTCCATAGGTTCGGCAGGCCGGATTGCGGGAGCTGATCAAGGACCATCTTCAGCTCATCCGTTTTCAAAAGATGGAGCACCACGAGCCGCT
>JASHWB010000217.1 GCA_030044295.1 Candidatus Acidiferrales bacterium | reverse complement strand
TTGCAGACGATCCCGCGACGCTGAGCCGCGTCGCGCGCATTCCCACAGTGCTGATTGCCTCGCACGCGGAGACGCTCTCATTACCGCCGGTTGCGGCCGTGATTTACCGGCCCGTGCGCATCGGCGAGATTGTAAGGGAAGTCCACGAGTTGCTCAGGAAAGGTCACGCCGCGTAGATCGACGCATCCTGGAGGCGGTGAAGCGCGGCGGGCTTAGTGTATTCCCAGCCGTTCGATGATTCGCGTCACGTCTGTCGCGGACACGTCGTAGAGCGAGTGTTCGTCTTCCTGCTCTAACCGCTCGCGAAGGTACTCCGCGGCAATGTAGCTCGATTCCCGATCGGTCAAATTCCGGCCCGTCTTGTCACGGAACGTCACGAATCCGCGATGCGCCAGCCCCACTATCACGCCTTTGCCGTCCACGAAGAATTTGCAGTCCATCGTGTCGCTGTGCCGCGTGGCTATCGCATTCCAGCAGTGCGAGAACCGGCAGTGATAGACAAAGTCCGTCACCTTCGAAGGAATGTCGAATGGCGGGACGAACTCGCTCATCGCCCCGGCATTCGGAATCGTGGGATACGCAACCGCTTTTGCCACGCAGCCTCCCGTCAGATGGATAGATACAGTCCCGGCTTTTCCGGCCTAGCCGTACTTACTTTCTCGCGCCCACTCCCGCCGGCTGCATTGCTTCGCGCAACGCATGAATCGCCGCTCCTACGCCTGCTCCCGCCGGAACTCGCATACCTTGGTCCAGTAAAACCTTTTCCAGCGACGCCAGAAAGCGCATTACGTTCCATTTCTGGCATGAATAACCCATCAGCCCAATGCGCCAAATCTTTCCGGCCAACGGCCCTAAGCCTCCGGCGATTTCGATGTTGAACTCATCGAGCAGCTGTTTGCGTACGGCTTTGTCGTTCACGCCGCCGGGAA
Source organism: Candidatus Acidiferrales bacterium (assembly GCA_030044295.1). Lineage (GTDB taxonomy): Bacteria > Acidobacteriota > Terriglobia > Acidiferrales > UBA7541 > Palsa-295. The sequence continues at coordinate 10,224 of JASHWB010000217.1, read as the reverse complement.
TGTTGACAGCTGTCACCGTGATCAGCCGTTCCGATGGATTTTTCACTAGAAGTTCCAGGCCCATTGCTTCGAGTCCTGCTACAAGAACCTGCTGGCACAGGGCGTGCCTTTCCCAGCGCGCTTCGAGACCTTCTTCCAGTACCAGCCGCAGTGCTTCCCGCATTCCGTAAATTAGAGTGATCGGAGGCGTGTGATGGTACAACCGGTCCTTGCCCCAATACGTCATCGCCGGATGCAAATCGAAATACCAGCTGCGGACAGGCTCCTTGCGCGTTTCCATATACCTTTCCACGCGCTCATTTACCGTGATCGGCGCCATCCCCGGAGGTGCGCTGACCGCTTTCTGCGCTCCGCTGAAGCAAATATCGATGCGCTGGCCGTCCACGTCCAAGGGCACTCCCGCGAGCGTCGCAACCGTATCAACGATCAGCAGCGCGCCCAACTCATCCGCCGCCTTTCGATAATCCTCGATGCGTTGCACGATTCCCGACGACGTCTCGCCATGCGTCAATCCCACGAATTTGATCTTCTTGCCCTTGCCCGCGCGAATCACGTCCTGCGGATCCACGGTGCGCCCGTACGGCGCTTCCACGCGGATCACTTTCGCCGGGATGCGCTCGGCGATGATCGCCATGCGCTCGGAAAATGCTCCGTTGACGCATACGATGCATTCGTCCCCCGATTCGAGCGCGTTGGCTACCGCCGCTTCAATCCCGCCTGAACCGGAAGCCGAAATCGGAAACGTCACGCGGTTGCGCGTCTGAAACACGCGCCGCATCAGCACCTGCACGTCGTCCATCATTGACGTGAACCACGGGTCCATGTGTCCAACAATCGGCGCCGCCATGGCGCGGTACACGCGCGGATCGACGCAGGATGGCCCCGGCGTCAGCATCAATCGCTCCGGCGGCAAAAGCTCGCCGATCTCTTCACTCATGTCGTTCTTCCCCGTTTGCGAAATTTTCTTCCCGCCTTTGCGAACCGCGTCGAGAATGTGCGGCGGGCAATGCGGGACGAAGTAAAACCGTTGAAACTCTAGTCTCAGCTAAATCACGCATCCGGGTCAACTTCCAAAATGGCCGAGAACGCGCCTCAAACCAAATTTTCCCGCGAATCGCGCGCAAAGGCTCCGTTTCACAGCCAATTTCCACTCGTTTTCACCGCGAATTTTCGTTCCTGAAAGCTGTTAGCGGATTGGCAACGGCGGTTTCGTCGTGTTGAAAGGCCTATACCCCTATGCTAGATTCAAATTTCGGCGCGAAACGCGAATGACAAACCAAAAAATGAGCGCGGCCGACCGGCCGAACATCTCGCGTGTAGAAGTGTACTGGCACACGGTGAAGTATCGCACCGTCGTCCTGTACGTCGTCGTGATCATCGCGATCGTTTTATCCATAACGTATCTCGTCTTCCCGCAGGTATCTTCTCGGGTTATGCAGGCAATCGCCAACGCGGGAACGCCCGCAGCAGGCATGGCAACGCAACCCCTCGGCAAACAAGCGCGCTTCGTGAATCTCGACGGCAAGGTGCAGGTCAAGAAGGCCAACTCCGTCCAATGGGTTACGGCCGATTACCAGGTCACTCTCGACAAGGGCGATCTGATCCAAACCGGCCCCGAAGGCGTGGCCCGCATCGTCTTCGCAGACGGCACCACCTACACCGTCAAGGGCGATACGCTCGTCACCGTCGAGGAAAACATCGTCAGTCAGAACAGCGCCACGCAAGTCGGCATGCATATCACTTCGGGCCAAGTCGATCTCCTGACCGGAAGTTGGCCGGTCCCCGGGTCCAAGGCGCAAGTTTCCTTTGAGAACGCGGTTGCCTCCGTCAACGCCAACAGCCGCGCCGCCGTCGTCAGCGATCCCAATACCAACGAGCAACAGATCACCATCGATTCCGGCAGCGCTGTTCTGAATCGCGGCGATCAGCACGTTGATATCGGCCAATACGAACGCGCTACCTTCCCCGCGAAGGGCACCGGCGACATCGTGACCACGCAGGTCCTGGCTCCGCCGGACCTTCTGCAGCCGCTCGATCTGGCCCCGATCATCGTGCCCGATCCCAAGCATGCTTCCGTGCATTTCGAATGGAAGCCGTCCGCCACCGCGAAAACCTACGAATTTCAGCTTGGCACCACCAACATGTTCAATCACGTGCTAATCGATCAGAAGACCGACGCGACTTCCGCGGACGCAGCCGGCCTCGATCCCGGCAATTATTTCTGGCGCGTGCGCGCCATCGACGACAAAGGCAACGTCAGCGATCCCAGCGACACCTATAAATTTATTCTCGCGGCACAAGGCAAGGAACAGCAGATGCTGCTCGACGTCGATCCGCCCGAACTCGAAGGCAACGTAGTCGAAGTGACCGGCCGCACCGAGCCTGGCGCGGCGCTTATTATCAACGGCGAGCAGGTGGCTGATATTCAGTCCGACGGACGTTTCCGGTTTTTTACCCAGCCGATGACGCGCGGCAGCCATACGATCGTTATTACCGGACAGAACCGGCGGGGTGGAACGAACATCAAGCGCGTCGATGTCGTGATTCCGTAAGTCCGCGAAATTCCAAACGCATACGCGCCGTCCCAGCGGCGCTCGGGGGATCTGAGGGGGACGCATTCAGTGAATAAGAACGGCTATAACATGCGGTCGGTCTTCAGTTTGTTTTCATCCGACCTGGCCATCGATTTGGGCACCGCAAACACGCTCGTGTTTGCCAAAACCAAAGGCATTGTCGTCAACGAGCCGTCCATCGTCGCGATCAACAAGAACAGCGGCGAAGTCGTCGCCGTAGGCCGCGAAGCGAAGGAAATGCTCGGCCGCACGCCCGGCAACGTGGTGGCCATCAAGCCCATGAAGGACGGCGTGATCGCCGACTTCAAGGTCACCGAAAAGATGCTCACTTATTTCATCCAAAAGGCCCACAACCGCCGCGTGCTCGTTCATCCGCGCATCGTGATCGGCGTGCCCAGCGAAATCACGCCGGTGGAAAAGCGCGCCGTCCAGGACTCCGCCTATCGCGCTCGCGCCAGTGAAGTCTATCTCGTCGAACAAGCCATGGCCGCGGCCATCGGCGCCGGTCTGCCGATCGAAGAACCTTCCGGCAACATGGTCGTCGATATCGGCGGCGGCACCACGGATATCGCCGTCATTTCCATGAGCGGCATCGTCTATTCCCGTTCCGTGCGCGTCGCCGGCAACGAAATGGACGAGTCCGTGATGCATTACCTGAAGCGCAAGTACAACCTCCTCGTCGGTGAACGCACCGCCGAACAGATCAAAATGGAAATTGGCTCGGCCTATCCTCTCGAAAAGCCGCTCACGCTCGAAGTAAAGGGCCGCAATCTGATCGAAGGCGTCCCGCGCACCGTCACCATCGACGATAGCGAAATTCGCGAAGCGCTTTCCGAAAACATCTCGACCATCGTCAACGCCATTCGCGTGGCTCTGGAGCGCACGCCGCCCGAGCTTTCCGCCGACATCAGCGACCGCGGTATCGTGCTTACCGGCGGCGGCGCGCTGATCAAAAATCTCGACAAGCGTATTCGCGAGGAAACCGGGCTGCCCGTCTCCATCGCCGACGATCCGCTCGCCTCCGTGGTGCTCGGCACTGGCAAGATGCTCAGTGACTTCAGACTGCTGCGCCTGGTTTCTATCGATTAGGTTCGATCGCGTGATTCGTGGTGTGGGTATGCCGTTGAAACCGCAATTTCGACTTACGCCGGCCCAAACGCCTCTCGCCGGTGTGCCGCGTTGTTCAGTAGCAGGCGCTCACCGCGTCGAAGCGGGTCTGCATCATGCCTGAAGTTCTTTCTCGCCACCGGCCGCTTGCGCTTCTGGCCATCGCCATTATTGCGCAGGTTCTGCTGCTCGCGTTTCAGATCAAGCGCAATAGCAACGTGCGCCTCATCCGCTATTGGGCCGCGGCAGTCGTCACGCCGGGAGAAAAAGGCGTCAGTTCGACGTTCGGCGGCTTCGGCCATCTCTGGAGCAGTTACATCGCGCTCCACCATACCTACGTCGAAAATCAGCAATTGAAGCGGCAACTCGGCCAATTGCAGCTTCGCAACCAGGAACTGGAGAGCGACTCCTTGGAAGAGCATCGTCTCACCGCGCTCTTGGATTTCCGCGAGGCCCACCGCGAAGCGCCCATGGTCGCCGCTCAAGTGATTGGCGGTAGCGCCGACCCTTCTTCGCACATCCTCTTCATAAATCGCGGCGAACGCGACGGGATTCGCCGCAATCAAGCGGTCATCACTCCCAATGGCATCGTCGGCAAGATTGCGGAAGTTTCGTCTAGCGCGGCGCAGGTCCTCTTGATCAACGATCGCGATAGCGGCGTTGGCGCGCTCTTCGCCACCACGCGCACGCAAGGCATCATCAAGGGTACCGGTGATCCGCAGCCGGTCATGGCCTATGTGGTCAACGATGAAAAGGTTCATCTAGGAGAACTAATTCTCACTTCCGGCGAGGACCGCATTTTCCCCAAAGGTTTGCTGATCGGGACGGTTACTTCCTCGAAACCCGGCTATCCGTTCCAAACGATCCAAGTGCAGACGGCTGCGCGGCTCGATCGCCTAGAAGACGTGATGGTGCTTCTCTCCGAGCAGCCGCTGAATCCCACAGCAAAGGACGCTTCAAGCCAGGTCGTTGTCGGCCTGCCGCCCGAGCCCGCGGCAACAGCGCCCCCGCCGAAATCCACGGCGAGCGCTGCAACCGCAACCGACGCCAGCGCCCCTACCACGACGCATCCGCCCGCCGCTACTGCGAATAAATCCACACCGTCCGACGGAAAGCGGCCCTGAAGTGTCCTACGCCCTCAATTCCGGCATCCATTCCGAAGGCAACGTCGAAGTCCACAAATACTACGGCGGCGTCGTAACCGTAGTCGCCCTGCTGGCCATTGTCATTCAAGCATTTCTCCACCGCTACGGACGCTGGGCTGAATTCTTCGACTTGCCGCTGCTCGTCACCATCTACTTCGGAGTCAGCAAACGCAACCCAGTTTCCGGAATGTTGCTCGGCGCCGTAATCGGCATCGCGCAAGACGCGCTCAGCCACGACAATCCCATCGGGCTCTACGGAATCGCCAAGACCATCATCGGCTACGTGTCTTCATCCGTCGGCGCGCGCATCGATACCGAACATCCCGCCAGCCGCTTCGCGCTGGTTTTTGCGCTGTACCACGTGCATCAAGTGGTCTATGCCAGCGTCGAACGCGTCCTGCTCAATCGCCCGACGCCATTTTTCACCGTGCACCTGCTGATCGTCTCCCTCGTAAGCGCCGTGATCGCCGTCATCCTCTTCTCGCTCCTCGACCGCCTCCGCCGCCAGTCGTAGGAGCGCCGCAAAGATCGGGGCGTGTCTCAGTTCGGATTTTCACGTTCGGTGGGACCAGAAAGAAGCTCATGTCCAACTTGCGGACGATTTCCTAGTTGCACCACAGCTCCATACGGACCAGGCGAGGTCTGGGGCAAGCGCCAGATGGAAGCGGCAGTGTCATGCCGCGCTTCCAGTAACCCAGGCGCCTGGCGCCTTCCGGAATGATTCCTGTGGCCGCGCTACACGCGCGCGCCCTCCAGCACCGACGTGCAGTGCGCGCACTTCCTCGCATCGATCGGTATCTCGCTCTTGCACTCCGGGCACTTCTTCGTGGTCGGGTCCGCCGGCGGCGCCTTTTTCATCCTCGCTACCAGCGTGTTCATCGGCAGCACTACGAAGAAATACACGGCTGCCGCGATAATTACGAACGAAACCACGGCGTTGACGAAATCTCCGTACAGAAACTTGCTGCCGTTCAGCGTCAGCGTGAACGCCGAAAAATCCGGCCGCTTCACGATGGCCGCGATCAACGGAGTCAGCAAATCCTTCACGAAGCCGCTTACCACCGTCCCGAACGCGGCGCCAATCACGATACCGACGGCCATGTCCACTACGTTTCCTCTCAGCAGGAATTGCTTGAATCCTTTCATCGCGCCCTCCCATTTGCGACCGGATTTTTGATGCTCAGATTTGTTCGCTGTGTCGGCTCTCGTACCGGCAGGACCTTCCTACTTGCGCTTTTTAGCCATCCCCCCAGGCGAAGTCAAGAAACTTCGCTCCCAAAGGCAGCCGGCAACCGCGATAAGGCGACACACTTTCACCCTCACGGCCTGCCGGTTCTAAAAACGTTGACCAAATGAGCATTCGCCGCTTGCGGGCCGCTCTTCGCGAGTGGTAGCGTAGCAATTTCGAGCTACAAAAGTTTTTTCGCACTAGATTTCGCGGGTAGGCTCTGGATTCAGACGTAGCAGTCTATCCTCGGCGGTTATGTGCCGGGGGAGCGGCAGCGGCATATGCATGCCGGGCTGGCGGTGGTAGAGGAGTTCCGTGTCATCGTGGAATGTTAACGACCAGAGGGTTCCCCAAGGTCGCCTGACGCTTTTCTCGTATCTGTCGGTCGCTTTCGTCATCCTTCTGCTCGTCGGATTCTGGAAGCTGCAAGTTGTCCAGTCCGGCCACTATTCCGATCTCGCGGAAAAGAATGGCATCCGCTCGATCCCCATCATCGCTCCGCGCGGGGCTATGCTGGACCGCGAAGGCCGCGTCCTCGTCGATAGTTATCCGTCCTTCAGCATCCTCCTGCTCCGCGATAACCGGAAGCTTGTCCAGAAATACTTGCCCGAAATCGAGTCAGGCCTTGGCATAAGCGCTGAAGACCTGAATAGCCAGCTCGAAGCCGCCAAAACCGAGCCGCGCTTTATGCCGGTCATCATCAAGCCCGAAGCAAGCGAAGCCGACCTTGCTTTCGTTGAATCGCACCGCTCCGACATCCCGGTGCTCGATCTCATGATGGTCCAGCGCCGCCATTACCCCTATGGCGAGATGCTCGCCAGCGCGATCGGCTACGTTGGTGAAGTTTCGGCGCAGGAATTGGAGCAAAGCGACGGCCGTTACGCTCCGGGCGATATCGTCGGCAAGGCGGGCCTCGAAAAGGAATACAACGGCCAGCTCGAAGGTACGGATGGAATGCGCCGCGTGGTGGTGAATAGCGTCGGCAAAGTCATGCGCACGCTGGATAACGTCCAGCCCATTCCCGGCAAGCCCATCCAGCTCACCATCGACTACGATTTGCAGAAAGTCGCCGAGCAGGACATGGAAGGTAAGGAAGGCGCCGTTGTCGCTATGGATGCGCATACCGGCGCAATCCTGGCGATGGTCAGCCGCCCCACCTTCAATCCCAATGATTTCGCAGTCCGCATTCCTCCGCGGGAATGGAAGCAGTTGAACACCGACCCCGAAACGCCGCTCCTGAATCGCGCCATTCAGGCCCAACTCGCTCCCGGCTCGGTGTTCAAGATCGTCATGGCCACGGCGATGCTGGAATCAAAAGCAATTCCCCCCACGTACACCGTGTATTGCCCCGGCCAAGCCACTTTCTACGGCCGCGTATTCCATTGCGACCACGCGCATGGCGAAGTCGATCTTCATAAAGCCATCGTCGCTTCTTGTGACGTGTACTTCTACCACGTCGGCCAGATGCTCGGCATCGATCGCATCAGCTACTTCGCGAACGCTCTCGGCCTCGGACACCTCACGGGAATCGATCTTCCCGGTGAAGAGCCTGGCCTGATTCCGTCCGAACAGTGGGTCGAGCGTGTCTACCATCATAAGTGGTATCCCGGTTCTACGATCTCTGTTTCCATCGGCCAGGGATCGGTGATGGTCACTCCCATTCAGCTCGCGCGCATGATCACGGCTGTCGCCAGCGGCGGAAACCTCGTCCAGCCGCACCTACTGAAGGACGATACCGACGTAAAGATCACCCGTTTCCCGATCTCGCAAAACACTGTCGATCAAGTCACGCAAGGCATGTGGGGCGTGGTGAACGAACCCGACGGCACAACTTCCGAATTGGTGAAGCTTAAGGATATCGACTTCTGCGGCAAAACCGGCACGGCCCAGACCATGAGCTATGACCTCGAACATCGCCTCGGCAAGCACATCAAGGAAAACGGCTGGTTCGTCGGGTACGAACCCCGCGAGAACCCGGATATCGTCGTCGCTGCTCTCGTGCAAGGCGCGGGATGGGGCAGCTTCGTCGCGCCGATCGTTCGCGACGTCGTGAAAGCCTACTACGACAAGAAAAATGGCGTGATCTCTCCGCCAGCCACCAGCACCGCTGAAAATTCCGCACCATCGGGCGTCTCCCATTCCCTCGTCGCCGCTGCTGGCGCCCCCGGCGCCTCCGCCTCGGCTGCTCTCAGGTCCACCGGAGGGCGTGCTGGGGTCGTCAACGCGGAAGCGGCAGGAGCGCAGCGCCCGTGAAAAACCGCGCTCGCCTTCAGGATTTCGATTGGGTTCTTCTCGCCCTCGTCGGCGCAATCAGCTTGGTCGGTTTGCTTGAGATCTATTCCTGCACGCACGCAGGATCTCTCGCGGGAATGCAGTGGAAGCAGTTGATGTGGATCGGCATCGGCATGGCTGGCATGTGCCTGATCGCCATGATCGACTATCACACCCTGCTCGACCAGGCCCCCGCGCTCTACATTGTTGGAATCGCTGGCTTGCTCGTCGTTCTCGTTCTCGGCTTCTCGCGGTTGGGGGCGAAGCGCTGGATCTCGCTTGGCGGTGTAGTGAATTTGCAAGTGTCGGAAATCATGAAGTTGATTATAATCATAGTGCTGGCGCGCTATTTCACCGACGTGCGCTCCGAACGCCTTACGTTGACTGATTTAGCGAAGGTTGGCGCTTTGACCCTGGTTCCGGTGGGCTTGATTTTGAAGCAGCCCGATCTGGGAACGGCCATGGTTCTTGTTCCTGTTGCCCTGGTCGGTATTTTCCTCGCCGGAGTTCAGTGGAAGCACATGGCGATCGGCGTTGTCGTTATTGCGCTGCTCGTTCCGATCGCCTGGAACATGCGCCATCACCTGAAACCATACCAGCAGCAGCGCATCCAGACGTTCCTCCATCCCGAGGATAATCCACGGGGCGCCGGCTACCAGATCCTACAGTCTGAGATAGCGGTCGGCTCCGGGGGCTTCTGGGGCAAGGGATTTGGCAAGGGCAGCCAGAATCAACTGGGCTTCGTCCCAGTCCGCTATTCGGACTTCATTCTGGCCGCTCTCGCCGAGGAGCAGGGTTTTATCGGTGTTTGCTTCGTTCTGCTATTGTACCTGGGCCTGATCTTGCGGCTCGTGGACAACGCGCAGAAGGCCAAGGATCGCGCGGGCATGTATATTGTCATGGGCGTGACGGCTGTCCTGGGCTTTCAAGTCTTGGTAAACACCGCCATGGTCATTGGCTATATGCCGGTCACCGGTATTCCGCTGCCGCTCATCAGTTATGGCGGCTCATCAATTGCTTTCGTGTTTTTGGCTTTAGGGTTGGTTATGAACGTCCGCATGCGGCGCTTCGTCAATTGACGTCGTGCTCCGCATGCATGGCGCGGTCCTGAAGCGCACAGCGCCTTCGGACGCGGCGCGCAGTGCCCTGCCGGCGGAATTGGGTCCGGCCCGGGATTGTAGTACAGAGTTTGAAGTTTTGAGTCTTTTAGATTTCGAATGAGGACGCACCGGATGAGGAAAGCGAATTTCTTCGAGTCTTTCCTGAGCGGCCCGAGGCAGGCGCGTATTGTCGCCCCTCGCACTCGCGAACGTGCCGCCGCGATCCGCTGCGCTTTGAGGAGTTTTTATGTCGAAGGAAATGGTCATCTCGGCGAACCCCCACGAAACACGGGTCGCCATCTTGGAAGAAGGACAGCTTTGTGAGTATTACGTCGAACGCGAAAAGGAATTTGCTCTAGTCGGAAGCATCTACAAAGGCCGCGTCACCCGCGTGCTGCCAGGCATGCAGTCGGCGTTTGTGGAGATTGGGCTCGATAGCGACGCGTTCCTGTACGTCTCCGATTTCCTCGAAGGCGTCGAGGAATTCGAGCCCATCGTCACGACGGTCGAAGACAAATCCCAGAAAATGCAGGAGCAGGGCGGGCAGGTGTTTCCGTCAAACAGCGGGAATGTCACGGCCGTGGAACCGCCCGACGTGGAAGCGCTGCCGGGCGAATCGATCGCCGGGCGGACGGAAGCATCTCCGGCAGGCCGGCATGCCGAAGGCGAAAGGGAGGAGCCCCAGCCTGGCAATACATGGGCCGCACCTTCAGCGCCAGCTGGGCCGCGCCACGATTCGGGCGGTCACGATCGCGGCCGCTTCGAGGGCCGCCGCCAAGGGCGCGATTTCGGGCACCGTG
>JASHWB010000216.1 GCA_030044295.1 Candidatus Acidiferrales bacterium | reverse complement strand
ACCGAAACTGTTTCAATCCAGTCTTCCAGCACACCCGGTGCCGTTTCACCTGGGCCGCGTGGATTCTGGAATGGAGGCCAGCGGAGTATCGAAATCCCACTGGAGTGCGCGTTGGCCTGCGCTGTCCTGGCATTGGCATTCTCGCGGCGCAAGAACTTCCGCTGGCTCGCTCTCGCATTCTTATTTGTCGGACTCGGCGTTGCGGCTGGATGCGGCGGTGGTGGTAGCAGCAGTTCGTCCGGCGGCAACGGCGGTGGCGGAACGGGCGCGACCACTGCCACGATGACCGTTGTCTCTGGCGGAATTTCGCACACCATGAATTTCCAGGTGACGGTGAAATAGCGAGAAAATGAATGCGCCGGAGCGGCGCTTTTGATGTGCGCTGGAGCTGCGCGCAACTAGCGAATCACGATTCCTGCGTAGCCGACCACCTGCTCGCGGTCGCCGCTCACGTCTCCGGACGTCGCATAACGCACCAGCCGCGCTTCCGTCGCGCCCAGCTCTTGCATCGCCACTAACAGCGCTGTCGTCGCCGCATACCCGCACATGGTGATCCCCTCGCCGCGCACCGTGTCATACAGTCCGTGCGGATCAAGCGCCAGAATCCGCTCAATCGCCCGTCCGTCTTTGACCCGCGTAATCGCATCATTTTCGTAGTGGTTCATGTCCGTGCTCGCGATGGCCAGCACCGGCTGATTTGCAGCGGCGATCACCTTTGCGACCGCGCGCCCTAGTTCTTCGATTGCCCCGTACCGATCCGTCGCCAGCAGTACGGGAACGAACCGCGAATTCTTCGCCAGAAACTGCAAGAAGGGAATCTGCACTTCCAGGGAATGTTCCTGCTCGTGCGCCACCGGATCTTCCCGCAGCTGTGGATATTCATGCTTGAGCGCGGAAGCCAGTTCCGTATCGATCTGTGCCTCGCCAAGAGGCGTCGCAAAGCTTCCTTCCGTCAGGATCGTCATTGGCTCGCCGCGCGGGAAATGCCTGGGGCCCAGCAGAACGCACGTTCTTGGGATCTCAATCGCACCGTACACCGCGCCCGCCACCGGCCCCGAATACATGTAGCCCGCGTGAGGCACAACGCACCCGTGCGCGCGTAATTTTTTGTCGCTCGCTGGAACGAAAGCCGCAACTTGTTTCGCGAGTATTTCAGGTTCGGAGGGATAAAAGCGGCCGGCAACCGCGGGAAGGCGAATCATCGGGAACGCATTTCGACGGCTGGCGCTGTGAACTACTGCGGCTTCGACGGCTTGCCGTGAATTTCGAGCGCCACCGTCTGGCCTGCCTGATACAGGATTTTCACCTGGTCACCGTATTGGTAGCCACCCTTGTCCTGGAGCGTCTCCATTTTTGGCTGCAGCGCCGAGGCGTACGTGAACGTGTGAATCATCCGCTCGTTATTCGCCTCGCTGACGATGATCTGGCGCGAATCGAAGTGAATGACGCTGGCCTTGAGCCAATAGTCGCCAGCCGGTGTTTTCTTCGGCAGCACGGCGTGAACCACGTGCACGATCGGCGCTTCAACCGCGGACTCCGCGGCAGCCATGGCAGCTTGCTGCGCGTGCACAGCGCGGGCGGGAATCGCCAGAGCGGCGGATAGCGCAAAACCAGCGGCGAAGATCCTAAAGTTCTTCATCGAAGGAAATCTTCAGCGACTTCAGAAACTTGATGTCTTGCGGCGTGATTTCGACCTTTGCCGCCGGAGCCTCTTCTTCCAGCACTTCCTCATCGACGCGGATGTGCAGCGACTCCAGGAACCGCCGGTCTTGCGACGTCATGCGCGCCGCTTCCGCTGATGACCGCCGCGCTAGCCCGATCGTGGCGTCGAGCTTTAGCACGATTTCAAAGCCAGCCGCACGAATTCCGGCGATCGCTTCGGCGATGCGCTCCGAATCGGACACGCTGTCGTTGATGGCGTGTCCCAATTCCCGAAGCAGCTGTTTCATGCGGTCGTCGAGTTGCAAGGGCGCCTCCTGCTCGCGTGGTCCAAGCGGCCCGTTCGTTGCCGTTGGGGCTGGCTTGAATGCCCTTCGTACAGCAATTTTAGATTGCTGGCAAGCACGAAACAAGCCCGGCTCGCATAACCCGCTTCGCGTAGGTTACCTGCCTTTCAGGGTCGCCTGGCGAACCGGGTCGAAGACAGCCGTGGCGCGCCCGGGGTGCTAGAATCGGAATATGTCCGCGCGGATGATCTCGGCGTTCGTGCGCTCGTGTATCGTGACGCTTCGCGTCTGGTGGCGTCTGACCAAGCAGCTTTTCCACGAGACGACCGGCGCGCTCTTCGCCGTCTTCGCGGGTTATGGCGGCTACATGGTCTGGAGAGGCTGGAAGCACGGGCCAACCCACTGGCTTATGGCTTTTGGAGCGGTCTATGCGCTGATGATGGCTGCGTTTGCGGTCGGTTCGTTTCGTCGTGCTAAGCGTGTGCGCTGAGAGCTTCACCGCGCCTTTCGTCATGTCTGAAGCTTCCAAAAAACCTGCTGAGAGGTTGGAGAGAAAGCCAGCTGCGCCCGGCGGCCTCGCCGTCCCGCCAGCGATCTCGTCCGAGGACCTCCAGGGATGGTACGCCGACCGCGATCTGGGCAATCCTGGCGAGTTTCCGTTCACGCGCGGTGTGTATCCCACCATGTACCGGGGCCGGTTGTGGACCATGCGCCAGTACGCCGGCTTCGGCAGCGCCGCGGAATCGAACCGCCGCTACCGCTATCTTCTGTCGCAGGGCCAGACGGGGCTTTCCGTCGCCTTCGACTTGCCCACGCAAATCGGCATGGATTCCGATTACCCCCTTGCACTCGGAGAAGTGGGCAAAGTAGGCGTGGCCATTGACTCACTCGAAGACATGCAGCTGCTCTTCCACGGCATCCCGCTCGACCACGTCTCCACGTCGATGACGATCAACGCGACGGCGTCGATTTTGCTCGCGTTGTACGTGGCCGTGGCGAAGCAGCAGGGTGCGGACCTGAAGCGCCTTTCCGGCACGGTGCAAAACGACATTTTGAAAGAATACATCGCGCGCGGCACGTACATCTATCCGCCGCGCCCGGCGATGCGCATCGTTACGGATATTTTTGCCTGGTGCCGCAGCGAGCTGCCCAATTGGAACGCCATCTCGATTTCCGGCTACCACATCCGCGAAGCGGGCTCGACGGACGTGCAGGAAGTGGCATTCACGCTCGCGAACGGTATCGCCTACGTCGAAGCTGCCGTCGCTACGGGCCTGCAAGTAGATGAATTCGCGCCGCAGCTGTCGTTTTTCTTCAACTCTCATAACGAGTTTCTGGCGCAGATCGCGAAATTCCGTGCAGCGCGGCGATTATGGGCGCGGACGATGCGCGAGCGCTTCGGCGCGCGCGATCCTCGCTCGATGATGCTGCGCTTTCACGCGCAGTCAGCGGGCTCGTCGCTGACGGCCCAGCAGGCGGAGAATAATCTTGTGCGCACGGCGGTGCAGTGCCTCGCCGCAGTGCTCGGCGGATGCCAATCGCTGCATGCCAATGCGCTCGACGAGGCGCTCGCGCTGCCCACCGAGCGCGCCGCGCTGCTGGCCCTGCGCACGCAGCAGATCATCGCACAAGAAACGGGCGTGGCGAACACGGTCGATCCTGTCGGCGGCGCGTACGCGATCGAAAAAATGACCGACGAAATTGAATCGGGCGCAAAAGATTACATCGCGAAAATCGACGCGATGGGCGGCATGTTGCGCGCCATCGAGACCGGATACGTTCAGCAGGAAATTCAAAAGTCGGCGTATCAATACCAACGCGCGGTCGAGATGGGTGACCAGGTGGTCGTGGGCGTGAACCGTTTCCAGGCCGATTCCGAGCAGCTCATTCCTACGCTGCGCATCGATCCTGAAATTGAGCGAACGCAGGTGGCACGGCTCAATGCGCTGCGTGCCAAGCGCGACGTCGCAAAAGCGCAAGTAGCTATCCAAGAAGTCGAACGCCGAGCGCGCGGCGACGAGAACCTGATGCCTGCGATCCTCGCCGCCGTAGAAGCGTACGCGACTGTTGGCGAAATCTCCGATGCGATGCGCCGCGCCTTCGGCGAATACCAAGAATCGGTTGTCGTCTAGCCTCGCCTGCGCCCTCCTGCCGATGCCTAGAAAACTCAAGACCGATAACGGATTCCGTTGGACGGGTCGAGTGGCCACGCTCGCGGACGCGGTGAAATTCATCGATGCGGCTGGATTCTGCACGTTATTCCCCGTGGCGCATGTGCCGCTGCCTTCGCTCTACTGCGCCGTAACGGGCCGCGACGCGCACGATGGCGTGGTCTTTGACGAGCATTTCGAGAAGGTCTGGCACTGGAAGGACGAACTGCCGCGTCGCCGCCGCGCGCACTACGCCAAGTATTTTCGCGGCAAAGGGACGTTTATCTCTCTCGCGCATCTGCCGTACTTCCTTTCCATGCGCGAAGCGGCGGTCGCACCTCACGATCACGAGCGCTTCTATCGCCAAGGACGCATCCATGACGACGCGCGTGCGGTCTGGCAGGCGCTTGCCGAGCATGGGCCGCTCGCCACGCTGGAACTGCGTCACGCCTGCAAGATGGAAACCACCGCTGGGAACGTGCGCTTCAAGCGCGCCATTCTCGACTTGCAATGCTTGCTGGTCGTGTCGCATTTCGGCTCCGAGCAGGAAACGGGCGCCTGGGCCTCCGGAAAATATGAGCTGACCAGCCGCGCCTTTCCGGAAGAGACTGCAGCGGCATTCGAGATCGAGCCGCAAGAAGCGCGCGCCATGCTGGCGGCCAAATTCGCCCAATTAAAATGCGGAGCGCAGCCGATGCAACTCGCGCGCCTGTTCGGTTGGACGAAGCCGCAATCCGAAGCGGCGCTGCAATCAGCAAAGGCAGTTCACGTTGCCCAGGAAGCGAGGAGCAAAACGCATCGATGAGACTTGTCCTCGCATCGGCTTCACCGCGCCGGGCTGAAATCCTGCGCAACGCAGGAATCCCGTTTGAAGTGCGCGCCGCGCTCATCGACGAATCGCCGCGCGAGGGAGAACTGCCCTCCGATTACGTACAAAGGCTGGCTCTCGAAAAAGCGCGAGCCATAGCGGACGAAAACGCCGGCAATGGATCTCAGCAATCCGGCGTCGCGACAATCTACATTGGCGCGGACACCACGGTCGTGATTGATGGCGAAATGCTGGGCAAGCCCGAGTCGGAAGAAGACGCGCGGCGCATGTTGCGCTTGCTGAGCGGTCGCGCGCATGAGGTACGCACCGGTGTCGCACTCGTCAGGCGCCCTGCCGCGTGGGAGAAAATCGTAGAGGAAATCACCCGCGTCACGTTCGCGAAGCTTGCGGACCATGAGATTGAAAGCTACGTAGCGAGCGGCGAACCGTTCGGCAAGGCAGGTGGCTACGCGGTGCAGGGAATTGCGGGGCGTTACGTGACGCGTATTGAAGGCTGCCACTTCAACGTGGTGGGGCTGCCGCTAGCGAGGCTGTATGCGCTCTTGCGTGAAGCTGGCTGGAACGCCTGAACTCGCTCGCGCCCGGCCCAAAATGAAAGCGGCGGCCACTCGGCCGCCGCTCCACGAAACCTGCTTTGCCAAACGCCATCAAGGCTCAAACTTTATCGATCGTCCCGGGTGCCCAGACAAACAGTACAAACAACATCGCCAGGATCAGAGCCGAACCGGACCGTTCGAGATCATTTCCGGCCGCATTACTGCGAGCCCGAGTTACTTTTTGGGTTCGGCCGTGATCGGTGCTGCCGGAGGAGCGGCCGGCGGGGCCTGCTGTATAGCCTGTTGAGCGGGATTGGCAGCGGGTTGCGGCGGGTTTTGTTCGCCGCGCATGCCTTCCTTGAATTCACGCACGCCCTGGCCGAGGCCCTTCATCACCTCAGGAATCTTTCGCCCGCCGAATAGCACCAGCACGACGATGGCGACAATCAGCAAATGGATTGGGCTATCCCACATAACAACACCTACCTTTCATGCGCGGAAGCGCGCCTATCGGGAGCACTCCCGGCATCTCTACCCAGAGGCTACAGTATAACACGCTCGTCGCCCGCGCGGCGGGTCACGTGTTCGCGGTCCAGGTACTCAAGCAGGGGAATCGCGTATTTGCGGCTGATCCCGGCTAGGTCCTTGAACGCGGTGATCGGCAGCCGGTCACCGCGCTCCTTGCGGTAGCCGACGATCAGCTCGCGCAGCCGGGCGATGGCATCGCGGTGAAAAAACAGGTCTTCCGCCACCTTGACCAGCACGTTTTCGCGCAGAAGGATCTGCAGGATCTTGCGCGCCCGCACCGGCTCGACGGGCAGCTTTTCGAGCACCGCCGAGACGTTAGGAACCGCCAGGCCTGCTTGCGCGAAGGCCTGCTCGATCAGATCCTTCGCGCGCGCCTCCTCTGGCGAAAGCGAAATCGAGCGTCCGGCGCGCTGCACCAGGTCCCCCGCATTGCTCACGATGCCGGCGCGGATCAGGTCGTCCATCGCGGCCTGAAAAAGCTCCGGGCGAGGATTTCCGGCGCGCCCGCGCAATTCCTGCTTGGGGATTCCGGGCAGCAGCGGGTTGGCGCGATGAAATTCGTCCACGGCGGCGCGAATCGCGGTCGCGGAGTCCCGTACGGATTGCTCCGGCGCCACGATGAATGGCTGCTCGTTCAGTATGCGCAGGCGCTTGGCCGACACGAGTTTTCCCGCCAGCTCGCGAGCTTCCGGCTCCAGCCAACCCGTGCGCGCCAGAAGCTCCTGCAGCGTTAGCCCGCGGGGCGAGGCATCCGCCAGGGCCGTGAGCGATTCCAGTCGGTCGCCGCTTTCGAGCGTCCGCAGGAATTCTGCCGCCGTAGGATCGCTGCGCCGGTGTCTGCGCGCGGCGGAATCGATCACCACGCCGCCACCAATGGTGACCACTGGAGAAAATTGCCGCAGGATGAAACGGTCGCCG
>JASHWB010000215.1 GCA_030044295.1 Candidatus Acidiferrales bacterium | reverse complement strand
TCCCAGTGTTGTTTTTCGCTCCCGCGGCCGGCGGATTCGGATTTCGCATATCGCGGGCGAGGTGGTGCCAGGCGGGCATCGTCGTGATGGCCGCGTACTTGATCGGAGCTGGGTTCCTGCACCGCGCGGCGTTCGCGCGCGCGAGAGCCTTCGCGACGGAAAGCCATACCGACGTCAAACGCATTGGCGCGCTGCCGATTCCGCCGTCGTTTCTCGATTGGGACGACGCGATTCGCTCGAACAACGGCGTTTATGAGGCGCAATTCGACATGCGCAATCCGCAGGCGCCCGATTTCCGGTTTATTCCCGATTCGCCGCCGGACCCGTTCATCGCGCGCGCCTTCAACCGGCCTGAGGTGCAGCTTTTTTGGAATTTCGCGCGATTTCCTTCCATCGTAAGCTTCGCGGCGCACGGAGATCACATTGTGGAAATCGGCGAGAACCGCTATTCGGACGGACAACGAAATGGGGCGCAGCCATTCACATATGAGTTGGTTTTCGATTCCGATGGCGAGCTGATGGCGGAGGGTTGGTTGAGGAATGGCTTGCGGGAACGCAATTTGCAACGCATCCCGCCGAGCGCCGCTAGCACGGATTCCCGGAAGGCCGCTGAGTGAAAATCCTGATCTTTAGCGACGTTCACGGAGATTTGAAAGCGCTGCAGCGCGTCATCGCGCAGCCAGCGGATTTGTATATCTGCGCGGGGGACCTGGCGACCTTTGGGCGCGGACTCGAACGCTGCGGCGAAGCGCTCGCGCCGCTCGGCGAACGTCTTTGGGTGCTGCCGGGGAATCACGAAACGCACGACGCTACACGCGCGCTCTGCGAGCGGCACGGCTTCATCGATTTTCACCGCCAGGTGCGCTCGCTCGAGTCAGGGCATGGCTCGACTATGTGGGCCGGACTCGGGTACAGCAACATCACTCCTTTCAAAACACCCGGCGAATACTCGGAGGAACAGATCGCGGAAGCGCTTGCAGCGTTCGATGGGATTGAGAGACTATACCTGGTGGTGCATTTCCCGCCCTATGACACCGCGCTCGACGAGTTTTCCGCAGGCAAGCACGCGGGCAGCCCTACTCTGCGCGCGTGGGTAGAACGCACCAAGCCGGCGGTTCTCTTCTGCGGGCACATCCACGAAACAGCGGGAAAGTCCGAGATGCTCTGCGCAACGAAGTGCATTAACGTCGGCAAGCAGGGTCATACAGTCGAAATCTAGCGGACAATCGCGAAACATGCGGCGCTGCCGGCCTTAGCGACGATCGGGCGAGTTGCCTTTGGCGGGGTAAATCACCAACTGGCGGCGATCACCCATCCCCTCGCTGACGGTGCGCACGCCCGGCGCGCCGGTCAACTCCAGATGGATGATGCGGCGTTCGCGCGCCGACATGGGATTGAACCGGAAGGCCTGGCCAGTTTCGCGGACGCGCTGCGCGGCAACGCGCGCGGATAGCTTCAGTTCGTCGAGATGGGTGGCGCGGTATCCGCCGCAATCAAAGCGCACACGATCATGCAAGCGAGGGTCAAGATGCAGCCAGCGGTGCGCGATGTGTTCGAGGGCGAGCAGCAGTTCGGCGTGATTTGCGAGCAGCAGTTCTTCATCGGGTCCGCGAAACGCGATGAGGACGGTAGATTCCTCAGCGGCGTCTCCCGATGCCGCTGGCGCGGGCATCGAGACTTCGTGCTGAATTTCGAGTCCCATTTCGCGGATGGCCAAATCCACGAAACGACGCAGTTCCTCGGCGGCGCGTTCGAGGTCGAGACGCGGCAATTCGGCTGGAACTGGCTTCTTAAACGGCCTCTTTCCGGATGGCATTCGCGCTTCGCTCATGCTGTTTTCTTTTTCTTAAAACGGCCTTTCGCGACTGGCATTGGCTGGGTGCGGTTCAGATACACTTGCTGTCCCGCTCCCACCAAGCTGCTCGTCAGAATATACAAATTTAAGCCGCTGGACAGGTTAATAAAAAGAACGGCCATGAAGATCGGCATCCATTTCATCATCTTTTGCTGCGCCGGGTCCATGCCAGTCGCTTGTGGCGTCATCGCCGTCGAGAGATACATCGCAAAACCCATGGCGATGGGCACAACGTAGTAGGGATCTTTTATCGAAAGATCGTGAATCCACCAAATCCAAGGAGCGTGGCGCAATTCGATCGACATTTCCAGCACTCGGTCCAGCGCCCACCAGATCGGCAGCTGAATCAGCATGGGCAGGCAGGCGCCAATGGGAATGGGATTGACGCCGTGCTTCTGGTACATCTCCATAATCTCTTCCTGCATCTTGCGGCGGCGCGGATCGCGCATCGAATATTTCTTGTATCGGTCCTGAATCGCGCGCATTTCCGGCGCCAACTTCTGCATTTTGCGCATCGACTTCTGGCTCATCAGACGCAAGGGAAAGAGAGGCAGGTTGATCAGCAAAGTGAGCACGACAATCGCCCAGCCCCAGTTCGGGATGTATTTCTGCGTCCATTGCAGGGCGTAGAGGAGGGGTTTGGCGATGATGCTCGTCCAGCCGAAGTTGATCAGCCCGGAAAGCGAGGGATGCACGCCGCGCAACACCGCGATGTCTTTCGGGCCCACGAAGAGCCGCACGTGCAGCGCCTCCGCCGTGTCGCTTCCCGCGGCAGCGGACGCAATCGGCATCGATACGGGCTTGCTGCCCGTGGTTACGTTGTAGTACTGCGTCCAGTCCCAGAGCGAAAGGCTTTGGTTCTCGGGCAAAAACGCGGCAGCGAAAAACTGGTCTTCGACGCCCGCAAACTGCATGGGCCCGGCAGTCTCCTGCGGTTGACTCTGGTTGCCGGAAACGCCCAGCTTTTTGTACGACTTGAGCTCGATATCTCCGGTTTGGTTGTAGAACGCGTTGACGTGCGCCGCCCAGCTATCGACGGAAGCGTCACCAAACCCGCCGCGCCAGGCTATCGCGACCGGGACCGGCTCGCCGTCCTTGGTGACAGAAATATCCATCGAGACCTGATAATTTGAACCGAACTTCAGCGTCTTCGTGACCGCCAGGTGGCCATCGCTCCAGCGAAACGTGACCTGGGCGGGAGTTTTCAGCTCTCCCGTGGCGGGCTCGATCTCGTACAACGCCGTGTTCACTTTCTGCTCGTCCTGCGAGTTCTGAAGAATCAGCGACAGCGGCCAGCCCATCTCGGCTGCCGAATCGGCATGAACGAGGTCTAGAGGCTGCGGCGGCTTGTCTTGGTTCAGGTACTTTTGCAGCTTCCAACTCTTCGCGACTGCGCCGCGATTCGAGATTTTCACCTGATATTCGTTGCTGGAAACCACGACGGTTTTTTCCGCCGATGCCTCGATCGCCGGGACAGCCACAGGTTTAGAGTGAGGGGCCGTCAACTTTTCAGGGGCATGGGCGGTTTGCGCCGTCTGCGGATGCTGAGGTTTATTCGCTGGGGGCGGCGGCGAGAAGTATTTCGACCAGACGAGAAACACCACCAAGGCGATGAAAATAAAAATTATGACGCGGGTCTGTTCGGACATCTCGTTCACTGGGGCTTACCTTGGCCGCCAGCAGCGAGATGCACGCGAGCGCCATGCAGCGCGCGAGAATCGCATGGCAGCTCATCGGGAACGAGGTCAATGCCTCCGCGAGTGAACGGATGGCAGTGCAGCAGCCGCTTCAGCGCCAGCAGCGTGCCACGGCGCGCCCCGTGGCGCTCGATCGCTTCCCGCGCGTAATTGGAACAGGAGGGATAAAACTTACACGCGCCTCCGAAGAATGGCGAAAGGAAAACGATGTACGCACGGACGAGAAATAGCAGAATCCAGGAACCAATCGAACGCGCGCGCCGCGCCGCGTCGCCTGCGATCGGCCCGGAAATTTGCGGCGCACTCGCCGCTTGCGCGGCCCGCCGAATGTTTGGCTGCGATTGGATTGCGTTCCGCTGCTGCAAACTTACTCCTTGGATTCTTGAACGGCTTTACTGCGAGGAAGCAACTTCAATAGCTCGTCAGTTAGCGCCGCGAAATTGGCTGTTGCCGCCGAGGCCCGAGGATGGATCACCACGTCCCATCCCGCTGCCATTTCGCTTCGATGCAACCGTACGATCTCGCGCACCCTGCGCCGGATCCGGTTGCGTCGTACGGCCGTACCCAGGGCCTTCTTGATGCTCCATCCGAAGCGGCTAACCGGAAGTCCATTTGCTCGCGAAAACACGGCAAATTCGCGGCTGGTCCGCTTACGGCCTTCGCGATAGACAGCGTCAAAATCGGCTTTGCGCGCTAATCGGCACGCGCTCGGCAAGCCACCGGAGCTCCCGGCGGGCCGTTTTTGTTCGCTGGTATCCGCAGGCCCCGGCGAATCAGACGCGCGTAAGGCTGTGGCGTCCCTTTTTTCGGCGTCGCGCAAGGACTTTGCGTCCACCTTGGCTCTTCATGCGTGAAAGGAACCCATGCTTCTTGTGTCTGGCGCGCACATGCGGCTGAAACGTGCGTTTCGGCAACGGATCGTCTCCTCTGTGATGTCCTCGGGGTTATGCCCGACTGCTTGTGGCGGCCTTTGCGCCTTAGCCGGCTGGTTCGCGCTCGAAAAGAACTGCAGGCCGGCAGGCCCGCTCTGCTGCGGCTTTCTCCGCGCACACGTTTCGTGCCACGGCCCTGAGTGAAACTACTAGTGTATTCGACGCGCTTCCCGGAATCAAGAAAGCTGCGCGTAGCCTCAGGGTCAAGCTGTCGAGCTGGGGTGTAAAGCCGACGGCAAGGTCCCGCGCCGAATTGGGCGGCCGGAACCTTGGCGGCGCAAAACCCTGCCGCCGGCCTTCACCCTCTGATACGATGGAGCCTCGCTGTTTATTACTCCGATGTGCCCGTTGGGTCCGCCGCCGGAGGCATTTCGCCAGACGGGGCGTAAAGCTAGCTTGCCGCGGGTGAATTTCGATGAAATTCCGGTCGAGGTGGATTGTCGGTGGCGAAATCGCGCCCGTCAAAGCGGGCTAACTCTAAACGGGGCAGCAAGGCGGCCACGGCGAAAGCGCGAGTGGCGGTGGCGCCTGCGCGCGCGAAGACGTCCGCAGCGGTTAATCAACAGCCCCTTCAATTGAAGGTCGCGCTGCTGGGCTACGGCACCGTGGGCCGGTCCGTGGCAAGAATCCTTTCCCAGAATTCCGGTGGCCCGCTGCGGCTGACGCATATCTACAACCGCAACGTCGCACGCAAGAAGAACGATTCGCTCCCCGCGAGCATTCATTGGACCGAGCGCATCGAAGACGTGCTTGGCTCAGACGCGGATGTTGTAGTCGAGCTCATTGGCGGTCTCGATCCCGCGGGTGACTTCGTACGGCGGGCGCTGAACGCGGGCAAATCCGTGGTCACCGCTAACAAGTTGCTGATTTCTGAGTGCGGGCCGGAGCTTGTCGATCTGGCACGCTCCAAGGGCCGTCGCATTGAATTCGGCGCGTCCGTTGCCGGGGGGATTCCCGCCATCATCGGCATTCAGGAAGGCCTCGCGGGAGACAATCTCTATCGCATCGCGGGGATCCTCAACGGCACATGCAACTACATACTGACGCGCATGGAAGCGATTGGAGCGAGCTTCCAATCCGCGCTGAAGGAAGCGCAGGAGTTGGGCTTCGCCGAGGCCGACCCTAGCTCGGACGTCGATGGCATCGACGCGCGCGCCAAGCTGGTGATCCTCACGCAAGCGGGCCTCGGGCTCCGCGTGCGCGCGGAACAAATTGTAGCGCGCCCCATCACCACGATTGCTTCGGTGGATTTCATGTACGCGCGCGACCTGGACTGCACGATCCGGCAGATTTCGCTGGCGGAGAGAATTGTTTCGGCAGCCGCGCCGCGCAGGGCGAAGCTCGCCGGCGCGGTCCAACCCGCGCTGATTCCTTCGGATTCGCTGATGGCGCACGCGCAGGGCAGCCAGAACATCGTCACCGCCTTCGGAGAATATTCCGGGCGCACGGTTTTTTCCGGCTTTGGCGCGGGCGGCGATCCTACCGCGGTCGCGGTCGTCTCCGACCTATACGCCATCGCCCGCAGCGCGGGAGCGACTCCGGGCGCGTTGCCAAAATCCGCGAAAGTTCCCGACGAGATCAGCGGCGATTTCACCGTCCCGCATTATCTGCGTTTCGTGGTGAAGGACCGTCCCGGCATTGTGGCGGCACTCGCCACGATTCTCGCGAAGTATGGCATCAGCATCGACGCGCTGCTGCAAAAGCCCGGCTTCCCGCACTCGGCGCTTTCGTTCGTGATGACCCTCGAATCGTGCGATAGCGCGGAGCTAAATCGCGCGCTCGCGGAAATCACGCGACTCGACTTTCACGTCGAGCCGCCGCTCTGCCTTCCGATTTTCTCGGAGTAGCCGCCGCCATGGTCGCATCCGAGATCGATCCGCCGGGCCTTGACCCGAAAGAGTTCCACGATTTCGAGCACACCGGCTGGCAGCGCGCCGCGACCGATTATCACCGGCACTTCGGCAGCCTGACGTCACAGACGATTGAGCCGCTACTCGATGCGGCTGGTCCCGCGAGCGCGGGCGGCGAACCGCGACTGCTCGATATCGCCGCGGGGCCCGGCTACGTCTCCGCTGCAGCCGCGCGCCGGGAATGGTCCGTCACCGGCGTCGATTTTTCAGAGTCGATGATCGCGCTCGCGCGCCGCAATTTTCCTCAAATCGATTTTCAGTTGGGTGATGCTGAGGCGCTTTCGTTCGAGAACGCGTCGTTTGAGGCAGCGGTGATGAATTTCGGCATCCTGCATCTGGCGCAGCCCGAAGCAGCGCTACGCGAAGCTTGCCGCGTGCTGCGGTCCGGCGGACGCTTTGCGTTCAGCGTGTGGGCTACGCCGGATCAGACGCGTGGCTTCAAGGTGGTGCTGGATGCCGTGGCCGAATTTGGCGATCCGAGCGTAACGCTTCCCGCCGGCCCGCCGTTTTTCCGCTTCAGCGATCCCGAAGAATCCCGGCGCGCGCTCGAAGCCGCGGGTTTTGTTGACCCGCGCATTAAACCGGTCCCGCTCGTGTGGCGCCTCGAGTCACCGGCTGTTTTCTTCGAAGCTTTCCTGAAAGGCTCTGCTCGCACCGGAGGTTTGTTGAACGCGCAGCCGCCGGAAGCGCTGGCAAAAATTCGCGCTTCTGTCGAACGGCGCATCGCCCCCTTCGCGAGCGGCGCCAAGCTCGAAATTCCGATGCCCGCCCTCATCGCATCGACGCGAAAACCCTAACCGCGGATTCAATTCGCTGCGCGGACGAACGCGAAGTATCCTTTCGCGGCCTCTTCTCCGGGCGTCAGCGCGAGCCGGCGTTCACGCGGAATTGCTTGCTCAGCGCCAAACCCTGCTGCTGGTACGACGAGCCGATCGCCTGGCCGTAGAGCTTGTCGGGAATCGCAGCCATTTTGTGGTACAGCAAGCGGCCAACGACCTGCGCGTCTTCCAGGAGAATCGGCACTTCGTGCGCGCGCACTTCCAGCACCGCTTTCGTGCCTTTGATTTCGCCCGCCGTGCCGTAGCCGAATCCAGGATCGAAAAATCCGGCGTAGTGAGCGCTGAACTCGCCACTTGAAGGATCAAACTGCGTCATTTCCGCGGCCCAGTTGGAGGGCACGCTGATTCGCTCGCGCGAAGCGAGAATATAAAAGTCGCCCGGATCGAGTACCAGTCGCTTCGACGCAGGCGCGGTAATCGCGTCCCAGAAAAGCGATGCATCGTGCGCGCCCGCTTTGCTCAAATCGACCGCCGGGCAATTGCGCTTCGCTTTGTACGCTACCACGCTCGATGGGCCGCTGCCTTGGAGGTCGATGGACATCCGCAGCCCTTGGTTCAACATTGCTTTCGCCGGCTCGTCAGCGCCTGCGTAGTAAACCAAGCCGTCCGTATGCTCGGCGCGTTCGAGCGCATTGTCATGGGCCGCAGGCGGTTTCCCGCGCACGAATCGCAACTGAGTCAATTTCGCATCCGCGCTCAAGATGATCGGGAACGTGCGCGACACCACTTCCACGTACAGTGGGCCCTTGTATCCCTTCGGGACATGCTCGAACTGATGGTCTTCAGGATCGGAGTCAATACCGCCTTCCGTGACGAGACGGGTGAAAATATCCAGCCGCCCGGTCGTGCTCTTCGGATTCGCCGCGCCGCTGATGTCATACGGCAGCGCCATGCTTTCTCTCACCGGGATTACGAATACAGCGCCCCGTTCCAAAAGTGTGGGCCTTCGGAGGTCGATTTCAGCGAGTTTGAGAGCCTCGATCTTCGATTTCGTCGTCGCTTCGCGGCTGGGAAGAAAACTGGCCTGCACTCGGTAAGCGACCTCGCCAAGCCGCAGGTCGATTGACGCGGGCTGAACTTGCGAGGCCTCGATCTCCGGAATCGCGATGATTTTACGGTTGCGGATCAGCTCGTGGACTTCCTGCGAAGGCAAAATGCCCGTTTTGCGCGGGTCTGTGCGCACACCGCCCGGAAACAGCTCCGGCGATGCACTCGATTTTGTTGCTCCCATGTCTTGATTATGCCTTGCGCGCGCCGAAAAGTCGCCGCGCGAAATTTCATCGACTCGTGTTAGTGCGTGCTTTTCAGCTCTATTTCCGCGGTATCACCCTTAATTTCAAAGACAGTTCCAAACGGCTTCGACTCATCCGCCATGCGCCGCAGAATGTAGCCCGCCCGCACGGCTGGGGCTGGCGCAGGCAATCCCCGCGTGTCCATATATTCGTTGTTGGTGAATTCGCTGTGAACGTCGGGCTGGCCCTTGCCGATGTTATTCAGCACGATTGGCCGCAACGAGATCGATCGCAGGTCTCGGCCTTGAAACTCGACGTACGCCACCGCGCTCTCCCACGCCATCGGCTCGTCGATGAACGTGGCCGCGGGCGGCACGTTGTAGATAA
>JASHWB010000015.1 GCA_030044295.1 Candidatus Acidiferrales bacterium | reverse complement strand
CTCGATTTTCGGCGCCATTCTGGCCTCCACGCTTTCATCTTGCCACCGGCACCGTTGGCGGCAAAGAGAGGAATCGCCCTATAACTGTGGCGCCGTGGCGGTTCATTACGCGGGCGTCTTGAGTTTCAGCCGGCTCTTGTTTTCTTCGAGGAATTTCCGCAATGAATCCGCAGCGTCGAGCAGGCGAATCCACTGCTCGTAATACAGTGTGACGGGGAACCGGCCGAGCCCATAAACGCTCACGCCCCCTTTTTCGCCCACGCGGAATTCCAGGCTGCCCCGCTGCCGTCCGCCGGTTTGTTTTTCGAGCTCGGCGATGCGCGCAAGCAACTCTTCTTTGGTTGGTTCGGTCATGTTGTCCCCCTGCGGAATTTTGCTCCGAATCATATCATCGGCGCGGCGGAGGCGAGGCTCAAGGCAATTCGCTCGCGCGAGAATCCTCGTTCGGCCAGCAGCACATAAGTTGCTTCGATTTTCGAGCCGAAATGATTATGCTACGGGAGCCTTTTAGCGTGTGCGCAATGGAGGAGCAGACATGACCGCAAAGATCGCGACGCAGAGAGTTTCCCTGAACGTGTCCGACGGCACTTCGATGAGCGCGTACGTCGCTCGCCCGGCCGAGGCCGGCAAATTCCCCGGGATGCTGGTCTTGCAAGAAGCATTCGGCGTGAACGCCCACATCCGCGATGTGACCGAACGCATCGCGCGCGAGGGTTACGTTGCTATCGCGCCAGAACTGTTTCACCGCACTGGCGCCGGGTTCGAAGGCCGCTACGACGATTTCCCGGCCGTGATGCCGCACATGCAGGCGTTGACTGAGGAAGGACAGGTGGCGGATATGCGCGCCGCCTACGATTGGCTCCGCGGGCACGATCAGGTGACTGGCGACCGCGTCGCGAGTATCGGCTTCTGCATGGGCGGCCGCGCATCGTTTCTTGCCGACGCCACGCTTCCGCTGCAAGCCTCCATCTCGTTTTATGGCGGAGGCATCGCGCAGCAATATTTGCACCGGGCCACGGAGATGCACGCGCCGATTCTGCTCTTCTGGGGCGGTCTGGATAAGCACATCCTGGCGGAGCATCGCCACGCGGTGGTCGAAGCGCTGACTAAAGCGGGAAAGCAGTTCGTCAACGTGCTCGTCTCCTATGCCGACCATGGATTTTTCTGCGACGCGCGCGCGAGCTACAACGCCGCTGCCGCGGGGCTGGCTTGGGCGCTTACGAAGGAATTTCTGGATACGTACGTGAAGGGTTCGGCGGCGAAGGCAACCGCCGGCTAGAGCGACTTTTGCGGCCGCGGATCGGGATCAATCGCGGTAGACGAATTCGAGTTCCACACCAGCGACTTGGATCAAGTCGCCCGGCGAAAGTTTCGTCGGACCATCGATCGGATGTCCGTTTACGTTCGGGCGCCTGTCCGCGGCACCGACGTAGTAGGACTGGTCCTCGCGCCGGTTGATTTGCGCCGCGGCGCGCGGGGCGAACCAGCCGGTCAGCTTCACCGTAGCCATGGCGGATTTTCCGACGACGGTGAGTTTGTCCGTGAGCGCGTATTCTTTCTGGTTCGTCTTCCCTTTGCGCACGACGAGAGTGGGCAGTTTCAGCCGCGCTGGAGCCGGTTGCGAACTTTCGCCGACTGCCGCTACCTGCTGCATGAATGCACGACGCTCTTTCGTATCGAGGATCACCGTTTCATTCAGCTTGGGCGCGGCCTGCTTTGCGCCTCCATTACCGACGGCGAATCCATCCAGATCGCGCGAGTCGGAAATCACGATGGTGTGCTTCCCGATAGCCACGGAATCTCCAGGCTTCAGGGTAACCATCTTTACGCGCTGCCCGTTGACGAAGGTTCCGTTCAGGCTGCCGAAATCTTCGAGCATCATGCGGCCTTCTTCGTTGAAGACGCGGGCGTGGTAGTGCGAAACCGCCGGATTGTCGATGACCAGCGCGTTATCCGGCGAGCGCCCGATGCTCACTTCCTTGGCGTTCACGGGCATTTCCTGCAAGACCGCGTTTTCGAATTTCAGGACTAGCTTGGGCATGTTCTTCGCCCTCCAATCGAGTCAATTTCCCGAATGCCTGAGCCACCTTCCGATTCGCGCGAAGGCGCCGGCTGACTTCGCCGCGGACCGCAGAACGACGGCTGTGATGTTGTCGCCGCCTCCGGCCTGCTTGGCCGCTTGCACGAGCTCGTTGGCAGCCTCCTGTGCATCTTCGCAATCGCCCAATACGGCGGCGATTTGCGCGTCTGTCAACTCGCGGGTCAAACCGTCGGAGCAAAGCAGAATCGTGTCGTCGTCGAGCATCAACTCTTCGGTGACGTCCACTTCCACCTCACGCGCGACACCAAGAGCGCGCAGCAGGACGTTCTGCAATCCGCTCTGCCCGGCTTCCGTCTCGGTCATGCGTCCCTGCCGCATCTGCTCGGCTACGAATGAATGGTCGCGGGTCAGTTGCTCAAGCTGGTCGCCGCGGAGACGATATGCGCGGCTGTCTCCAACATGTGCCAGGCTCATGCGCTCGCCCGTAAGTCGCACCGCGACGATCGTTGCGCCCATTTGATGGGCTGCTTCGGTCTCTTGCGTTGCGAGGTAAATCACCTGATTCGCCTCGCGAACCGCAGCGAGGAGCTGGTTCGATTCGGGGGAAACGCCGGAAATGCCGTTGGCCGCGTGGTCCGTGGACCGAAGGGAACGAGCGACGCGGCACTCGCGGATGACCGTCTCGACGGCGAGCCGGCTGGCCACTTCTCCGCGCTCCAGCCCGCCCATGCCGTCGGAAAGCACAAACAGACCGATCTCGGGCGCGGCGCCATAGCTATCTTCGTTGCTCTCGCGGACGCACCCAATGTCGCTCCGCACGCCGAATTCGATTTCGCAGGTCACGTTCCTTCAGTCCTCGGGGTCTTGCTCGACGCCCGGCTCGAGATGGCCGTTTCGCAAAGGATTCTTCAGTACGCGGATTCCCGCAAAGCCCTGCTCCTTGAGCCAGTCCATCACGCTGGCCACGCGTTCCGGTCCAAATGGACCGCTAAGCACGACAAACAGTGAACGCCCGGCGCTATGCCTCGGAATTACAATTACCGGGAGACCTAGGTTTTCGATCTTCGTCGCCCGCTCTTGCGCGCGATCCTCCTTCTCAAAGCGGCCGATCCACAGATACATCGGTGATGAATCGTTTACGGGAGGCACAGAAAGCGTGCCTTCGCCGAACGCGGCATCCGCCCGGCGCTGCACCGCTGGCGGAGCGCTGTTTCCTTTTGGCGAATTCTTTTTCGAGGTGCTGTTCACGGCTGGAATTGCGGTGGTCGTGCTGGCCGGTCCAGTTCCAGATGACGACGGGGCCGGAGCCTGCGACACCAGTGAATCCGCAGCAGGCGCCGATGCCGTGGCTTTCTGATGTACTGACGCGGAAGACGCCGCCGGCTTTGTGCTTGCAGTGGAGCCAGCGGCGGATTCCGAATCTTGGGGGCTCGCAGCCGTATTCGCGGCCATAGGCGTGGTGCTCGCCGAGTCGTCCGGCCCTGCTGCATCCGCGGGGCTCTGTATTGCGGGTTGCGCGCTACTTTGCGCGACCGCCTGCGATCCGCTCTGCGGCACGGCGCGTTGCGCGAACGACTTGGCCTGCGCGTAGTAGTATTTCGCAGCGCTGACCGTCAAAGGCGCATATTCGCGTTCCGCCGCCATTACTTGGTTCCAGTGCATCGCCGCATAAGCGGCGCCGGCCAGTACAATCGCCAGCAGGACCCACGCCGACTTCGAAGTGGGCTTCGGCTCTGGCACGGAAAGAGCGGAGGCTCCATAGAGAGGATGCGGATTGAATCCCGTGCTACCGATGTTGCTTATCGGGCGGCTTGCGGCCGAAACTCCAAGGGCTGCTGCAGCGCCCGCGATAGAAGCGGCGGGTGCAACGGCCGACGGACCCGCGGAAATGGCAGACGATGGCGCTCGCAGCGCGTCCGCGAGTTGCGCCACGGATTGGAACCGGTTCGCCGGGTCCTTCTGCAAGCACTTCATGATGGCGCGCTCGATGCCAAAAGGGATCGATGGGTCGATTTCGTGCGGTGGCTTCGGCGCTTCGCGCATTTGCTTTAGCGCGACCGCAACCGCGTTTTCGGCGTGAAACGCGGGCTGCCCCATAAAGATTTCGTAGAGGATCAGGCCGAGAGCGTAAATGTCGGTACGGAAATCCACCTGCTTCCCGGCCACCTGTTCTGGGGCCATGTAGGCGGGAGTGCCGACCATCGAGCCCGTGAGCCGGGTCATCGCGTCCATTGAACGCGCTATGCCGAAATCCATGATCTTTACGTTGCCCAGCGTATCCACCATCACGTTTTCGGGCTTCAGGTCGCGGTGGACGATTCCCTGCGCGTGCGCTTCCTGCAGCGCCGAGCACATCTGCTGTGCCAAATCCAGACCCTTGCGGAGCGGGAGTCCGCCGAAACGGTTGAGCACCGATCGCAGGCTTTCGCCCTCGACAAACTCCATGGAAGTGTAGGCGATGCCGCCTATGCGGTTGAACTCGTGGACGCGGCAGACATTTTTGTGGGTGATCTTGCGCGCGAAGAGCAGCTCTTTCTTGAACCTCTCCATCATCGTCTGGTCGGAGGCGATTTCGGGCTTGAGTAGCTTCAGCGCAACCGTTTCGCCGGTTTCGCGGTCGCGCGCTTTATAGACGTTGCCCATGCTGCCGTGGCCGGCTTCGGCCAGCAGCTCGTAGCGCTGGGAAAGCGGCGTCAAGTCGAGCGTCGGCAGTTGTGGCTTGCTCGGCTGCGCGCCGCGCTCTTCGGCCACTTGGCCGGGGTGCTGGGGTCGCGTTGCCTCCAGCGCTTCCGGCATGAGGGCCGCGGCGTCCGGCACATCGCTCAGCAACAGTGTCTGTTGGGGCTCAGACGCCTGGAGGGCACGCGGATCTTTCACCGTCTTTGCGTCGCCCGCAGGCGCTGCGGTTGCATCGTGTTGGCTTTGCTGAGACATAATTTCGGGACACCCCGCGGGCCGATCTCGTCCGCTGGGGCATAGTTCAACCCATTTAGATTAGGTCAGAAAATCGCCTGGCTTCCATGGGCCGCCGCCGATCTGTGAGCTAAGAGTATCCGGTACCAAAGCACTAGACCGCATTCCGCTGTCGCGCTTGGTATCTTTTTGCCTCGTCCGTGTGTCTATATGATTGTTGCGGCAGGAGGTAAGCAGTACGATGGCGGTGAGGAGACTCGGTTGAGAATCTCGGTGATCGGAACGGGGTATGTGGGCCTGGTGACCGGCGCGTGCCTGGCCGAAATCGGCCACGAGGTGGTATGCACGGATAACGACGGATCGAAAATCCGTACGCTTGAGGCTGGCGGCGTGCCGATCTACGAGCCGGGCCTCGACAAGATAATCGCCAGGGCCCGCAAGGAAAACAGGCTGCGATTTTGCGCCAAGCCGGCCGACGCCGTACCGGGAGGCGACGCGATCTTCATCTGCGTGGGAACTCCGCCACTACCCAATGGCGATGCCGATCTGAGCGCGATCGACCACGTGGCGCGCATGGTGGCCTCCGAAGCAACGTCTGCCAAACTGGTAATTGAGAAGAGCACCGTTCCCGCGCGGACCGGCCACGAGCTGAAGCGCGCGCTTTCCGTTTACGCCCGCCGGCCGGGCGTCTCGCTGCGTGTGGCGTCAAATCCCGAATTCCTGCGCGAAGGCACGGCGGTCGAAGATTTTCTGCATCCAGACCGCATCGTCGTGGGCGTAGAGGATGAATCGTCCGAACGACAGCTCTACGATATTTATCGCCCGGTGCTGGAGCAGAAGTTCAATTGCCCGGTGCATGCGGGGACGTGCCCTGATGGCCCCGCGCCCAAGTGGCTCGTTACGACGATCAACAGCGCCGAACTGATTAAGCACGCTTCGAACTCATTCCTGGCGCTGAAGGTCTCCTACGCGAACATGGTGGCCGATCTGGCCGAGAAACTGGGCGCCGATATCGACGAAGTGACGCGCGCGATGGGCATGGACCCGCGCATCGGGCCCAGCTTCTTAAATGCCGGACTGGGATTCGGCGGCTTTTGCCTGCCGAAGGATTTACAGGCGTTCGTGCGGCTCGCGGAGCGCTGCGGCGTGGATTTCTCCATGCTTCGGGCGGCGGAAAAGATCAATAAGCATCGCATCGACCGCTTCTTCGACAAAATCCGCGAGGCATTGTGGGTAGTCCGAGACAAGCCTGTCTGCGTTCTGGGGCTCGCATTTAAGCCGCACACCGACGATGTGCGCTTCGCACCCGCCATCGACCTGATTCACCGGCTGATGGAGGAGGGCGCACAGGTTCGCGCCTACGATCCGCAGGCAATGGAGAAGGCGCGAGCCATTCTGCCAGGGGTCGAATACTCCGACTCGGCGTATAGCGCCGCGAAGGGATGCGAGGCGCTGGTGATCGCCACGGAGTGGCCGGAGTTTCGTTCTCTCGATTGGGAAAGAATTCGCGCGGGAATGGTGCGTCCGCTGGTGCTGGATGCGCGGAATTTGCTCTCGCCCGGCGAAATGCGCTCGCGCGGATTCGAGTACCGCTCCTTCGGCCGCCCGGACGTAGTGGCGGAGACGCAGATCGCCTGAGGGGTATAGCGCGCCACTCTACGCCTTCGTCGTGGCAACCTGCTGGCGGAAAAAATCGTAGGTTCGCTGCAGACCTTCTTCCAAGTTTACCTTCGGCTCCCAACGCAGGATGCGCCGCGCCTTGGCGATATCCGGACAGCGTTGTTTAGGATCATCTTGCGGCAGCGGACGGAATACGATCGGAACCTTCGCGCCGACAAGATCGCGCACGCGTTCCGCAAATTCCAGAATGGTGATTTCGTGCGGATTGCCGATGTTCACCGGCTCGTGTTCGCCCGATTCCAGTAGCCGGTAAATCCCTTCGATCAAGTCCGAAACGTAGCAGAAGCTGCGCGTCTGTTTTCCATCGCCGTATACCGTGATCGGTTCGCCGGCCAGCGCCTGGTAGAGGAAATTGGGCAGCGCACGGCCGTCGTTGAGCCGCATGCGCGGGCCGTAGGTGTTGAAGATGCGGACGATGCGGGTGTCGAGCCCATGGTGGCGGTGATAGGCCATGGTGATGGCCTCGGCGAAGCGCTTCGATTCGTCGTACACGCTGCGCGGCCCGACGGGATTCACGTGCCCCCAATATGTTTCTGGCTGGGGGCTGACGTCCGGGTCGCCGTAGCATTCGGACGTGGACGCCATGAGGAATTTCGCCCGCTTCGCTTTCGCGAGGCCGAGTGAATTGTGTGTGCCGAGCGAGCCTACCTTCAGAGTTTCGATCGGCAGCTTCAGATAATCCGGCGGGCTGGCCGGCGAAGCGAAGTGCAGCACCGCGTCGACCGAACCAGCAACCTCGATGTGCTCCGAGACGTCTTTCCGCTGGAACGCGAATTTCGGATTCGACTGCAGGTGCGCGACGTTCGCGTCCGAACCGGTAACCAGGTTGTCGAGGCAGAGGACGTCCCAGCCCTTGTCCAGCATGTATCCGCAGAGATGCGAACCCAGAAACCCCGCACCGCCGGTAATCACTGCGCGCACTTTTTTCTCCGGTACAGCTTCCGAGCATGCTTAGTAACAGCGATTCATTATGACCGAAATCGGCGCATGCAGGTAATCCGCCCGGACAGGTTTCCATGTGATGAAACTTCGCTTGCGCTCTCATGCTTTCGACGTCAAAATCGCCGCCGATCCTCGGAGACGTAATGCCGCCAGCTACTACAACGATGCCGGTTACACTGCGCGTTGTCCGCACCGTTCATGCGACGCTGGCGGTGGCGATGGTTTTATACGTATGCGTGGCGGAATTCTTTTTGCATCCGGCCGTGCAGCCCGTAGATGCCGCGTTTTACGGCGGGATTGCGATTGTCGCGGTTGTTTGCGCCGTGAGTGCGGTTGTGGTGCGCGCACGCATGTTGAGACCGGCATTCACAAAGATGCGCACCGATCCGGACGATGCCACCTCGCACAACCGCTGGCGCGTTGGAATCTTCGTCAGCGACGCGCTCGCAATGGCGATTCTTCTGTACGGCTTCGTCTTGCGGTTTATGGGTTGTACGACTGCCCAAGCCGCGCCGTTCTACCTTGGCGGCTTCGTGCTGATGATTCTGTGGTGGCCGCGGCGCCCTTAGATAAATCTAATTTGTCGAATCTCGGGAGGGTTCGATGCCCCGTAAACGTTCCATCAAACGAACGCCGCGCAAGAAAACTTCCCGGCGCGACCACCCGGACGCGGTTCCGCTGCGCCACGCACTGGCCACGCTCGCCTATCGCGCGGCCAAGCCTTTGCGCGACGCACCGCCGGATTTCAGCAACTTTCGCGCGGCGCCGGATTCGCGGTCGGCGGGAGAAATCCTGGCGCATCTGGGCGACCTGATGGACTGGGCTCTTTCGCTCGCGCGCGGGAAGGAAAAGTGGCACAACTCGAAGCCGCAGCCCTGGGCCGACGATGTGGCGCGCTTTTTTGCCGCGCTTTCTGCCGCGGATCGACACCTCGCTGCCGGGGCCGCGCTCGGCGCGCCGGCCGAAAGAATTTTTCAGGGCGCTATTGCCGATTCGCTGACGCACGTCGGCCAAATCTCCATGCTTCGGCGGCTGGCGGGAGCGCCCGTGCGCGGCGAAGACTATTCGCGAGCGCGGATCGAAATCGGCCGCACGGGCGCAGATCAAAATAAGCCAGAGGTCGAATTCGGATAGGCGACCGCCTCCTGAGCGCGAACGCTGCGGCGTACTAAAACGCGCTAAACTGCCTTTATGCGCGCGGATTACACCGTCTTCGATACTGCCATCGGCGCGTGCGCGATCAGCTGGCGCCACTGCGCGGAATCGGACGGACCCACCGTGCTGTGGTTTCAGCTTCCCGAACGGACCTCGGCGCAGACCGAATCCCGCATCGCGGAAAAGTCCGGAGCCCGCAAATCCGAGAACCAACCGGCTGCCATCTCTGCTCTCGTGGAGCGAATTCGTGCCCACCTTTCGGGAGAACTTCAGGATTTTCGCGATGTCGCTGTGGACTTAAGCGCGGCAGCGCCGTTTGCGCGGCAGGTGCTGGAGGCCGCGCGCGAAATTCCGCCCGGTAGGACCATCACGTACGGCGAGCTGGCACGTTCGGTCGGGCGGCCGGACGCCGCTCGCGCCGTGGGCCGGATCATGGGCAGCAACCCCATTCCGCTGATTATTCCGTGCCATCGCGTGGTGGCCGGCGGCGGTAAATCGGGAGGCTTTTCCGCGCCCGGCGGCCGCATGACCAAAGCCGAGTTGCTGGCGATCGAACGAGCCGCCTCCCAGCTGCTTTTCGGTAATTTGGCGAGGCGCTAACGGACCGGGCACCGCGAGGCAAGATAGAGTTAATACGCCCAGCGCATGAGGATCGCGCCAGTGGTGTATCCCGCGCCGACGGCGATGAGCAGCACGAGGTCGCCCTTACGCAGGCGCCCTTGTTCGACGGCGTCTTTCAAACCCAGCGGGATCGTGGCCGCGGTGGTGTTTCCGTAACGGTCGATATTGACGATCACTTTCGAATCATCCATGCCGAGCCGCTCCTGCATCGCGCGGATTATGCGCAGATTGGCCTGATGCGGCACGACGAGAGAAAGATCGCGGCTCGATAGGCCGTTTCGCTGGAGCACCTCGCAAGCAAGGTCACTCATGCGCCGGACCGCGTATTTGAACACCTGCTGGCCTTCCTGATGAACGTAGTGCATCCGCTTTTCGACCGTTTCGTGCGAAGCGGGATGGAGCGAGCCGCCGGCCGGCATGTACAGATTGCATCCGCCGGAACCGTCGACATCGTGCACGAAATCGATGATGCCTTCCGTGTCCGAAGTGGCGGGTTCGACGAGCACCGCGCCTGCGCCGTCGCCGAAGAGCACACAGGTGGCGCGGTCCGTGAAATCGAGGATCGACGTCATCACGTCGCTGCCGACCACCAGAGCCTTTTTGTGCGTGCCAGCACCGACAAACTGCGCCGCCACCGTCAGCGCGTATAAAAATCCCGAGCACGCTCCTGAAAGATCGAAACCCCACGCGTTCGACGCGCCGAGCCGGTCTTGAATCAGACACGCAGTGGCCGGAAAAAACATGTCCGGCGTGACGGTGGCCACCACGATGAGCCCGATTTCCTCCGGATTGACTCCCCTATCCGCCAGCAGTTTTTTCGCTGCTTCCGTTCCCATGTGCGATGCAGCCATTCCCGGTTCGGCAAAGCGTCGTTCGCGGATCCCGGTGCGCGTACGAATCCACTCGTCGCTGGTGTCCACAATCTTTTCCATGTCCGCGTTGGTGACCACGCGCGGGGGAAGGTATCCCGCCACACCTGTGATCTTCGCGGCGATCCGCTGGCTCATTCAGTTCTCCATTTCCCGGGTGAGCATTCGAACGATTCTATGCAATCGGCCGCAAGCGTGACAAGCAAACTTGTAACACGGGCGACCGGTCCGTTTGAATTTCGACTCGTCGTGCCGCGATCCATAGAATTCCAACCTGCCACGTATCATGCTTGCCGCAGGATGCGCTCAGGTTTAGCCCTGACTTGATATTCGGGCCTCGGCTGTTTTGTATCGTGCTTCTACCTGAGGCATCATGGGACCATGGACGCCCGGGAGAAAACAGAGTGGCTGGTGAGGCGGGCTCGCGCCGCCGGATTCGATCTCTGTGGCGTGGCGCCGCTGGATGCGGACATCTTCTCATCTCCGAACGTCCTCGATATTTCCAAGCGCGACCGCTTCGGAGAACTTCGCCACTTGCCACAGTGGCTGGCCCGCGGCTACGCCGGTGAAATGAAATATCTGCACGACGCGCGACGCTCCGACCCTCGGGCGGTACTGCCGGGCGCGCGCAGCGTGATTGTCACCGCCGTAAACTATCATTCGCC
Source organism: Candidatus Acidiferrales bacterium (assembly GCA_030044295.1). Lineage (GTDB taxonomy): Bacteria > Acidobacteriota > Terriglobia > Acidiferrales > UBA7541 > Palsa-295. The sequence continues at coordinate 3,119 of JASHWB010000015.1, read as the reverse complement.
GCGTCCCCTATCGACGGAGATGCCTTCCAGCAACCTGCATGACTCGCCGGTCGGCTGGATTTCGCGCTACGCTTGGGGCGACGATTACCACGACGCAATTCTGCCGAAACTGAACGCGCTCATCGCGGAAATGCGCGATGAGTTTGCCGAGCCGTTTGAGGCGCGCGCTTATGTGGACACCGGCCCGATCATCGAGCGCATCGCGGCAAAGTATGCCGGCCTCGGCTGGATCGGGAAGAATACCTGCCTGATCAATCGCAAGCTCGGATCGTGGCTGTTTCTCGGGGTGATCATCACCACGCTCGACCTGGAGCCTTCGCTTGCGCCAAGCGAGCCGCCCCCGGCCGATCTTTGCGGCAGTTGCAAGCGCTGCCTGGACGCTTGCCCCACCCACGCTTTTCCGCAGCCCTATGTGATGGACGCGCGGCGCTGCATCTCCTATCTGACCATCGAGCTTCGCAGCGCGATCCCGGAGGAACTCCGGCCATCGATGGGAAACGCCGTGATCGGTTGCGATATCTGCCAGGATGTCTGCCCTTGGAATCGCAAAGCGCCCGTCACACCCTTTGCCGATTTTCACCCGCGCGAAATTCGGGCTGAAGCGCCCTCCCGCGAGGAGCAGTCGCATCCGTCTGTGCAGGGACACCCGGAAGAATTTCCTTCGGGCCAAGAAACGAAATCCTTGCTCGCTCCCGAACTGGAATGGCTGGCTTCTCTCTCGCAGCAGCAATTCAGCAGGATTTTCCGGCGCAGCGCCATCAAACGCGCCAAATGGCGCGGCCTAGTCCGTAACGCTTGCGTCGCGCTGGGCAATTCCGAGATCTCGCCGCGCTCAGCCGATTTTCCGCGAGTGGTGCGTTTGCTCGAACGGCTTGCCGACTGCGACGACATTTTGATTGCCGAGCACGCGCGGTGGGCACGCGATCGCCTGACCTCCGCCGCGACCATAAGTGCCGATAGCGAGCGCGGGGGCGAATCACCAACCGTGATACAGGCGAATTTTCATGGCCTACGAATCCGGAAATTTTAAGGCAGCGGTCAGCTTGAATTTTGACTGCTCGCGCGACGATCAAGAAGATTCAAACTGACCCCACAGCGAACCTTAAAAACCTCGTGGACAGCCAATCGTAGTTTTTGCGATACTTTCGCGGGTGAAGTAGCAGCTGAATTTCACGCAAGGGCTGCATCCCAACTCCATTCAGGACTGGAAGATGAAGGCTACGTATCCGCTTGCTTTTTGTCTGCTTGCTGTTCTGGCCGCCGGATTTGGCGCCACGCGGCTCTCGTCCCGCGAAAGGCCAGCGCCTGCCAAGGCGCAGAAAACCGCGCAGAAGCCGGCCGCTGCTGCCGCTGGGAATCAAAGCCAGATCGACCGAGGGAAGTATCTGGTCGAAAACGTTGGTATGTGCGAGGAATGCCATACCCCGCGCGATTCCAATGGCAATATCGACGAGTCGCGGCGTCTTCAAGGGGCGGCCATTTGGATCATGCCTGTCCATCCGATGACCAATTGGGCCATGCGCGCGCCTGCGCTCGCTGGCCTGCCGGGATTCACGGATGCCGAGGCGGAAACGGTGCTCGAGCAGGGCGTCGGGCCCAACGGCTTGCCAATTCAACCGCCGATGCACATCTATCACATGGCCCCCGCGGACGCGCAGGCGATCGTTGCGTACCTCCGCTCGATGCCTGACACCTATCCACGCGATTAGTTCATCGGACGCGTAAGCTTTAGGCGCGGCTGGGCAGTAGAGCGCATTATGCGTCGCTACGGACGTATAATCGCGTGCCGTGGAAGAGCGCGTGAAGTCAACTGTACTGTGGCTCGTCGGTCCGGAAACCCCACCGGGCGAGCAAACCGACCACGGGCATTTATGGGCGCGATGGATCTTTCTTCGCGCGCTCGCTTTCATCTACTTCTCGGCCTTCTACTCCTTCTATTTCCAGATTAAGGGGCTGATCGGCCCTACTGGCATCCTGCCAGCAGTCGATTATCTGCAAGCCGTTTCCTCGCAGCTACATTCGGTCCGCTATTGGTTCGCGCCTACTCTGCTATGGTTTGGCGCGAGCGACCACGCTTTGATGGCAATCTGCTGGGCAGGACTTATCGCGTCGGTACTCGTGTTTTTCAATGTTTGGCCGCGCGCAACGCTGGCCATCTGCTTCATTTGCTTTCTTTCGTTTATCGCCGCCGCGCAGGATTTTGCCAGTTACCAATCCGACGGAATGCTGCTCGCGGCCGGCTTTCTCTCGCTTTTTCTGGCGCCGCCGGAGTTCCTGCCTGGGCTGGGCCGCGATCATCCGCCTTCGCGCGCCAGCCAGTTTCTGCTGTTGTGGATATGGTTCCGCATTTATTTCGAATCGGGAGTGGTGAAAATTTTAAGTGGGGACCGTTCCTGGCGCAATTTCACCGCGATGGACGATTACTACCAGAATTCGCCGCTGCCAACCTGGATCGGCTGGTACGTCCAGCATTTGCCGCACTGGTTCCACGCCGCAACGGTGGGGCTGACGTTTGCGGTCGAACTCGTCTTCTGTTGGGCACTCTTCCTGCCGCGGCGATTGCGCGTCGCATGCTTCTGCATCGTTACGGCGTTTCAGATCGTCATCATTCTGACCGGAAACTACGCATTTCTGAATTACATCGTTCTCGCGCTCGGATTTCTGTTGCTCGACGATAAGTTCGTCGAGTGGGTGGTCCCGCGCCGGATTCGCGAATGGATCGATCGGCCGCGGAAAAGAGATGCGATTGCAGGAGACTCTGCCGCCGTTTCGGCCACTTCTCCTGCCGCAAACGGAGCGTTTAGTGCAAAACCCGGGACTGCTCTAGGCATGGCGATTGCAGCTATCTGTTTTCTTTGGATTTTCTACGCCACGTCCGCGAAGCTGGTCTGGATGTTCGCGCCGCGCGCGCCCTTTCCACAGGCGCCGGTGCAATGGCTTGAACCTTTCCGCATCGCGAATCAGTACGGGCTTTTCGCCGTAATGACCCACGCGCGTTACGAAATCGAGTTCCAGGGGTCGCGGGATGGCCAGAACTGGACCGCCTATCCATTCCGCTACAAACCGCAAAATCCCGCCGCCGCGCCCGGCATCTACGCGCCGTACCAGCCGCGCTTCGA
>JASHWB010000214.1 GCA_030044295.1 Candidatus Acidiferrales bacterium | reverse complement strand
GATTGCTTATCCAATTCGAGGCGGAAGTCGTTCACCGTCAGATCAGCGACTGGATTAAGATTCTCATCCACAGCGACAACGTCGAGTTTCGCATAGCGATTCGCTAGCGACGCCGGCGGAGTGCTCGGTCGTTGCGCAGCTTGGGCTGCCGTGTAATTTCCGGCGGAACTTCCGGAGGCACTACGGGCAAGCCAGAGTCCCATAATGAGGACTAGGACAAGAAGTGGCTTCATGGAGTGACATCGGATACGCATTTAAACGCGGCCGATTTTACTCGAAATTAACGGGCAGCAGAAGAGGCTGCGGTGGCCGGGAGGAATGCGGAATCCTCCTCGCCACCGCAGGGGTCACGTGCATCGGTACATTCCGGAGCCAATCAATCAACGGTGATGCGGGTGGCGGCGATTGTTCCCTTCACCTCAGCGATCGGCGTTCCGGTGCCGAAGACGTCGGTGGCATCGAAAACCTTGAAGTCGAAAGTGCCTGTATAGGTTTTGCCGTTGGGTGCAACTGTATCGACTTCATCGACCGTGAAGACGTTCGCCACCGCGTCCATTGGACTGGTGGCGTCAGGGTTGAACATCAGCCCGATGTGATGCAGCTTCACCATGCCGTGTCCAAGATCCTTCCAGACGCCAAAGCAGACGTTTCCGCCGGATGGCGGCAAGAACGCGTTTTCAAATTCGGTGCCGTCGGCGTGCCAGGTTTTGTAGGACTCCAAAAACGGGAATGGCGGCGTTGCTGGAGGAGCTGGCGAAAGCGGGAAATTATCGTCGTAGTTCCCGGTGTAGTTCACGTGCCACAAGCCGACGATGCTGACCGGCTGGTTCGGCTCATGGGCCAGTTGCGGGTTTGTGAGCGGTGATAAAACGGGGGCGCCTACGGCGTATGGAACGGCGCAGCCAGCGGCACTCGCTCCGCGAGCGGCAAAGAAAAGGGCCAGCCCGAGAAGAGCCACAAGACCGGCTAGGCGCGCGCTCCAGAGCACTCTCGGTTTGGCGGCTCGATTCGAGAACAAGTTCAGTTGGTTCGGCAGATGATTCACCTTCATCGGTATTCTCCTATCGACTTTTGACGGCGGACGACTCCGGTAATTGGCGGAGTTCGTTTCGCGCCTTTGCCCTATCAAGCGGAAAGCGAAGGAAAAACGGCTCATGGAAATTGAGAATTCTCTTGGCGGGGGTCTCTGGCGCCATTGCAGTTTGATTTTTGACGGCCGGTATCAAAATCAGGAAATTGAAATGATCTACCGGACGCTGAGCCGATTGACTTTATCCGGGCCGGGAAGGTACCGTTCAGACAATCAGAAATGGAAATGGGCCATTCGTGGCGGGAGGGTGTGTGCCAGAGAGTTCGCCGCGGCGCGTGAGCGACCTACTCGCCGATTGGGGACGAGGGGACGAAAAAGCTCGCGATGCGCTAATCCCCGTGGTTTATGACGAGCTGCGCCGGGTGGCGCGCCGGCACCTGCGGAACGAGCGGCAAGACCACACGCTGCAGAGTGCCGCGCTGGTGAACGAAGCATATCTGCGACTAACCGGCCAAAAGACGCCGCAGTGGCAAAATCGGGCGCACTTTTTCGGCGTGGCTGCGCAACTGATGCGGCAGATTCTGGTCGATCACGCGCGGCGCCGATTGGCCGCAAAGCGCGGAGCCGGGGTAACGAGGGTGGTGATGGATCCCGAAGTAGCATACTCCGCGAAGCCAGAAGCCGATGTGCTCGAGCTCGATGTGGCGCTCGAAAAGCTATCGGCCGTGGACGCGCAGCAGGGGCGTTTGGTGGAATTGCGGTTTTTTGCGGGACTTTCCGTCGAGGAGACCGCGGTGGTTCTTGACCTGTCGCCGGCGACAGTGAAACGAGAATGGGTGACGGCGCGAGCGTGGCTGAAACGGGAGCTCAGGAGGAGCGCCCAGGCATGACACCAGAGCAATGGCAGCAAATCAAGCGGGTACTGGCCGAGGCGCTGGAACGCGCGCCGGAGGAAAGAGCGGCCTACCTTGATCTGGCGTGCACGGATGGCGATGTGCGGCGCGAAGTGGAATCCCTGCTGATCGCCGACGAGCAGAGAACGGTCACGAACGGCGTTAGCGCGATGCTTGGAAATGAGGAGACGCTGAAAATCGGCGGCAGGCTGGCTCACTACGAGATCGTCGGGCGAATCGGTGCGGGCGGAATGGGCGTGGTGTACAAGGCCCGTGACACGAAGCTGGGCCGGCCTGTGGCTCTAAAGGTGCTCGCGGACGGATCGCTGGCCGGCGGAACGGCCCGCGCGCGAATGCTGCGCGAGGCTCGAAACGCGTCGGCGCTGAATCATCCAAACATCGCGACGATTTACGAGGTGGGAGAAGACGGCGGGCAGATTTATATCGCCATGGAGCTGGTTGAGGGGCGTCCACTAAGTGAGGTGATACGTAGAGACGGACTGGCACCCGAGGCAGTTGGTCGATACGCGCTGCAGATTGCCGCAGCGCTGTCGCAGGCGCATGAGCGCGGAATCGTCCATCGCGACCTGAAGCCAGCGAACGTGGTGGTTACTCCAGAAGGCAGCGTGAAGGTGCTGGATTTTGGTCTGGCGAAACGATTTTCGGCGTCCGAAATCGAGCAAGCGACGGTTTCGGAGCAAACGCTGACGGAGTTTGGAGCGATCGTGGGGACGCTGACGTACATGGCGCCGGAAACGCTAAGGGGAGAAGAGGCGGACGCTCGCACAGACGTTTGGGCGCTGGGCGCGGTGACGTACGAAATGGCGGCCGGCGCGCCGCCGTTCAAGGGGAAAACCCCGTACGAGCTGAGCTCTGCGATTCTGCGGGAAACTCTGCCGACGCTGCCGACGCGGGTGCCCTCGGGATTGCAGTCAGTGATGCAACGCTGCCTGGCGAAGGAGCGCGAGCAGCGTTATCAGCGCGCCTCGGAGGTGCGGGCGGCGCTCGAAGTGGTTGCGCCGCATTCGGTGGCTGCGGCCGAACCAGCGCCGCCGGCGCGGGCGGCGAGATGGCGATGGTGGGCCGCGGGCGTGACAGGAATCGCTCTGTTGATCGGCGCGGGCGCTAGTTACGTGTGGCTGCGCCCAAGACAAGCGGCGACTCCGGCGGAGTCAGCCGGAAGCTGGGTGCAGCTCACGGATTTTGCAGACTCTGCCGTCTCGCCAGCGCTTTCACCGGACGGGCGAATTTTGGCGTTCATACGGGGCGGCAACACGTTCATCGGGAACGGCCAAATCTACGCGAAGGTTTTGCCGGATGGAGAGGCAGTGCAGTTGACGCACGACCAGAGCGACAAAATGAGCCCGGAGTTTTCCCCGGACGGATCAACGATTGCGTATACGACCGGACCGTGGGACACGTGGTCTGTGCCGGTGCTCGGCGGGGCACCGCAGCTGATGCTGCCGAACGCGGAGGGGCTGACGTGGATCGATCCGCACCATTTGCTGTTTTCGGAAATCAAGGGCGGCATCCACATGGCCGTGGTAACGGCGACGAATACGCGAGCGGAGAGCCGCGACGTGTACGTACCGCCGCGCGAGCGCGGCATGGCGCACCGTTCGGCGCTTTCGCCGGATCAAAAGTGGGTGCTGATAGCGGAAATGGACAACGGCGGATGGCTGCCCTGCCGGTTAGCGCCCTTTGATGGCAGTTCCGCGGGAAGGCGCGTTGGCCCGGACGGAGCGGCATGCACATATGTGGCGTGGTCCCCCGATCAAAACTGGATGTACTTCAGCTCGGACAAGGGCGGGCGGTTTCACATCTGGCGGCAAAGGTTTCCGGATGGTGAGCCGGAACAAGTGACATCGGGCGCGACAGAAGAAGAAGGCATCGCGATGGCTCCAGATGGCAAATCGCTGATCACTTCCGTGGGATTGCGGGAAAGCACGATTTGGGTGCGAGACCGGCAGGGCGAGCGGCAAATATCCTCGGAAGGATTTGCGACGGACCCGAAATTCTCCAGGGACGGCAAGAAGATTTATTATTTGATTCAGTTGCACGGTGTCTCGGGGGAATTTATCAACGGAGAGCTCTGGGCTGCGGACCTGGAAAGCGGGCGTACGCAGCGGCTGCTGCCGGACGCGCTCGTGACAGGATACGACGTTTCGCCGGATGGCTCGGAAGTTGCCTATTCGGTGAAGGACCACGACAACAGTTCGCGAGTGTGGATCGCCTCCCTCGATTTCCGATTTCCGCCCCGGCAGTTCGCTTCGTCGGAAAATGAAGACGAGCCGCACTGGGACAACGCGAGACACGTTTATTTTCGCGCAGCGGAAGGCAAATCCAATTTCTTGTACCGGATGAACGAGGACGGCAGCGGGCGCGTGAAGGCTTCCGCAGATCCCATTCTCGAGTTTTTCGCGGTTTCGCCCGACGGACGCTGGGCAGCAGTTTCGGAAGCAGCAGGGGACAGACCCCGCGCGCGCACCGTTGCCGCCTCAATCGGCGGCGGAACCGTGGTGCCGCTGTGCGCTACGTTTTGCGAGCCGACATGGACCGCGGACGGCAAACGATTGACGGTGATCGATTATCCGATGGAAAGCGAGAAGACGATTGTGTTTTCGCTCGCGTCGCCAGATAGCTTGCCGCAGTTACCAGCGGACGGAATTCAGGACATTGCGCAGTTGAAAGACGCAAAAGTTCTCGATGGGCCGGTAATTTTTGGGCCGAGCCCGGAACTAACCGCAAGCGAACGAGAGGAAGTACATCGGAATTTATATCGAGTGCCGCTGCGATGAGACAGCCTCAGTAGCCGGCGGAAGCGCGGACTTCGGCGAGCGGCTTTGAAAGGTCGGCAATCAATTCGGGACCGACGATCGAAAGCGGCGTCGAGCCGTAGGACAAGAGGCGATCGTGAAAGTCGCGCAAGGAAGCGTGCGGTCCCTGCTTAATTTCGTATTCCGCTAAAAGCGCCTCGATTTGGGCGCGACCAGCGGTATAGGCAATTACATATCCGGATTGCAGGGCGATCCCTGCGACAGCAGCCTTGGCTTGCTCAGGCGTGAAGCCGGTTTCGCGCGCGAAAAAATTCACGGCGCGATCGTAGCTCCAATCGCCGCTGGCAAGCTCGGGATCAACGATGGCGCGGGCGCCGCGGACGCGCTCCCAATTCGCGGTGTAGTAGCGCGCATCGAGATCATCGCCGTAAAGACCCAAATCCACGAACATTTCTTCACCGTAATACGCCCATCCCTCGATGAATGATGAGCTATCCTGAATTTTGCGGACGAAATCGGGATTGCGGCGGGCGATGGAGAGTTGTACGAAGTGGCCAGGCATAGCTTCGTGAGCGGCGGTGGAGAGGATGCGGTCGCGATCGAAATCCTCGTTTACGTCGAGGGTCTTCGCGGCTTCTTCTAGAGAAGTGGGAGGAGTGATGAAGTAAAAGCCGGTGGCGCTCTTGCCGAATAGGCGGGGAGAATTCATCGACGCGCCAGGCGAAACGGGCTGTAAGAATTTTGGCGTTTCGAGCACGTCCATCTTGCCGAGCCACGAGGGGATGTCCACAACATGATTGCTATCGACAAACTGCCGCAACTGCGCGATGCGGGCTCGGTAGTAGTCAACCAAAGCGGGACCGCCAGGAGCGAGGCCGCCTCCGGTTTCGGGGCCGATGGGAGTTCCTCGATCGACGGCGAGTGATTGGAGCCACGCCTGCAGAGTCCACCCGTGGGCGAGTTCTTCGCGGCCCATACGCTCCAGATCGGCGGCAGTGTATGGCAGGAGCTCCTCGTCGCGAAGCATCGCGTTGTAATTGGCGAGGCCGATGGCGTAGTTTTCGGGCCACGATGCATCGTGCGCTTCAATGTACTTCCTAGTTCGGTCCATGGCTCCCAGCGCGGCATCGCGGGCTTTGACGAAGGCGGCGAAGCGGTCATCTGGTAGCTGTTGTTTCGCGGCGGCAGTGAGCGGGCCGTCAAGAAAACTGGGAGCGCCTGCAAGCTCTTCGGCGCCGGCCA
>JASHWB010000213.1 GCA_030044295.1 Candidatus Acidiferrales bacterium | reverse complement strand
CACGCAGGAAACCATCCTTTTCAACGACACCATTCGTAACAATCTCTGCTACGGCCAACCGAATATTCCGAGGGAGACGGTGGAAGCGGCTGCGCGCGCTGCCTTGGCGCACGATTTCATCATGCAAATGGCGAACGGCTACGACACGGTGATCGGAGACCGCGGGCAGCGGCTTTCGGGCGGGCAGCGCCAGCGTCTGGCTATCGCTCGTGCCTTGCTGAAAAACGCTCCGATTCTAATTCTGGACGAAGCCACATCGGAGCTTGACTCCGAGTCTGAAATGCTCGTGCAGCGGGCGCTCAACAACCTCATGGCCGGAAGGACCGTTTTCGTCATCGCCCATCGCCTCTCCACTATCCGCCGCGCGGACGTAATTGCGGTGCTCGAGGATGGCACGATTCGTGAGCGCGGCACCCACGAAGAGCTTCTGGCTCGCGCGGGAGTTTACGCGCGCCTCTACGATATGCAATTTCGCGATGCGGAACCGCTGACCCGCGCTGCGGAGCCTGTGTAGAGATGCCAGCTTCGAAATCGCATTCAGGTTCGGCGCGTGTGGCGCAAGCTCCTTCGAAGGCGCTCCGGTCGATGACTGGCTACGCGCAAGCACAGGCCACAGGCCACGGTTGGACGATTCGCATTTCGGTTCGCAGCGTGAATCACCGTTTTCTCGATCTACATATCAGGCTGCCCGAGGGATTCGAAGCGCTCGAACCGCGCATGCGCCAGACCGTTCGCGATCGTATTCGGCGCGGCCACGTGGACGTTACCTTGCGCTATGAGTTTTCCGGGCCTGCGGTGGTCGGCGTCAATCAAGAGGTTGCCGCTGGCTACTTGGACGCCGCCAACGCTTTGCGCGAAAAATTTGGTATTCGCAGTGAGCCGGATCTTGCGTCGATCCTACGATTGCCCGGTGTCATTGGTCCGTCCGCGGCGGGACTTGATAGCGATCTAGCGGAGGTCGAAGATCTCGCGGGACGGTGCCTGCTTGAAGCGCTGGATAGGCTCGATCGGATGCGCGAACGGGAAGCTGAGATGCTCCGCGACGAAATCGCTGCGCGGCTCGCATCGGTGGGCAACCTCGGTTCGCGAGTTCGCGTGCTGGCGGAGCGTGTGCGTCCGGCGTTTGCGAAGCGGCTTGAAACTCGGCTCAAGGAGCTGCTCGGCGAAACGGTTCTCGATCCTGCGCGGCTCGCGCAGGAAGCCGCTGTAGCCGCCGAGCGCAGCGATGTCTCCGAAGAACTGGCGCGGCTCGCGAGCCACGTCCGCCAGTTCGAGTCGCTGCTCGCCGCTCCGGCGGACGTGGGCAAGAAGCTCGATTTTCTGCTGCAAGAAATGCAGCGCGAGGCCAATACTTTGCTTTCGAAAACGCCCGGGGCCGAATCCGAAGGCCTGCAAATGACGGAGCTAGGGCTGGAAATCAAGTCCGAGATCGAAAAGATTCGCGAACAAGTGCAGAATATCGAATGATTCAGGCGGCGCCATTGGTGCTGATCGTCTCCGGGCCTTCCGGCTCCGGGAAATCCACGCTGGTACAGAAGATTTTGGAGCTGCCCGGCACCATGCTGTCTATTTCGTGCACCACGCGCGCGCCTCGCCGGACTGAAAACGCGGGCAAGTGGTACAATTTCGTTACCGAAGCGGAATTCCAGCAGATGATCGGCCGGGGGGAGTTCCTTGAATATGCCCAGGTTTTCGGAAAGAATTGGTACGGCACCCCGAAGAAGTGGCTGGATGAGGCGCGAGCCGAAGGAAAGGATCTGGTTCTCGAAATCGACGTCAAAGGCGCCTTGCAGGTAAAAGAAAAGCTGTCAGAGGCAGTGGCGATTTTCGTAGTGCCGCCATCGCGCGCGGACGTTGAGCAACGCATACGCGCCCGCGGGCAGGATTCGGAAGACGAGATTCGCCGCCGGCTGGAACGCTCGCGGCAGGAGATGTTGAAGTATCCCAGTTACGATTTTGCTGTAATCAATGATGATCTCGATCGAGCTGGGCGCGAGGTGCAGGCAATTGCTTTGGCGTCGCGCTGCCGCATGGCGCGGCAGGAAGATCGAATTTGCGAAATTGTGAAGACTTTTGGAGGCTGATTTGGAGATGGCTGCTCTCACCCAGGCACCGGACAGCAAATTTGCTTACGTTGTTCTCGTGGCCCGCCGCGCGCGTCAGCTGATGATCGGCGCGCGTCCGCTGGTGGACAATCCGAAATCGCGGAAGAATACGCGAATCGCGGAAGAGGAATTGACGCAGGGGCACCTCGAATACGAGTTGCCCGAGGTTCCCGAAGGCGCCGAGGACCGCGACGGCAAGTGCCGCAAGTAATCCGGCCCGTGCGCGAGCAACAGAAGCGGGAGCAACTGAAGGACGCGTGATGAAAATCGCTCTCGGCGTCACCGGCGGTGTTGCGGCGTATAAGTCGGCGGAACTCGTCCGCCGATTGCAGCAGGAAAAGCTCGACGTTCAGGTCGTGATGACTCGTGGCGCCCAGGAATTCATCACCCCACTTACGTTCGCAGCGCTCACCGGCAATAAAGTGATTACCGAGATGTTTGGGCGCGATAACGCCGCGCCGGCGAACGTCGAAAGCGCAATCGAGCATATCGCCGTCGCGCAGCGCATCGACCTGCTCCTCGTCGCGCCTGCCACCGCCGACGTCCTCGCCCAATTCGCGCACGGCATTGCCGGCGATTTCCTGACAACTCTGTATTTGGCGACCAAAGCGCCCGTCGTGGTTGCTCCGGCGAT
>JASHWB010000212.1 GCA_030044295.1 Candidatus Acidiferrales bacterium | reverse complement strand
GCTAAAGCGCGCGAGCAGGAAACGCTTGCCGCGAGGCCGACGACAGCTTCGCCGGCTGCCGGGGCAGCTCCCAGCGCGCCGCCCGCGGCACCGCTCGGAATAGCCACAGACCCCGTCTCCAGCGCGGCGCGCCGGCCCACGGGCGCGATTATTTTGATCATTTTGGGCATTTTCCTGCTGCTGGCAAATTTCAACCTGCTGCAATGGGACTGGTTCGGTAAAGCGTGGCCATTCGCGTTGATCGTGCTGGGCGTTTGGCTGCTTGCGGACCGTCTAAGACCTCGCAGTTAGGAGCGGCGCAATGACGGACACTCTCAAATCCAGATGCGGCTGCCCGCGCTGCCTCATTCGCGGCTTCACGGGGCCGGTGATCCTGATCGTGATCGGCGCGATCTTCCTGTGCGGAGAGTACACGCGGTATGGATTCGATACGCTGTGGCCGGTGGTACTGGTGGTCATAGGGATCTTGCTGTTGGCACAGTCAACAGCTTCGCGCGAGGGGCACATCGGCGCCCCAGCACGCAAAGACGGCGCGCCGGGGCCGCCAGACCTGTGATGTTCGTGAGGAGACGGTGAACGGCGGGAGAAAACGCGGCCGGTCGATTTTCGCGGGCGTGCTGCTCGTTGTGCTGGGCGTCCTTTTCCTAATCGACATTTATTACCCGGGCGTACGACTGGGGCACCTGATCGAGGTGTACTGGCCGGTGCTGCTGATCGTGTGGGGCGGCGCGAAACTGGTTGATTACCTGGTTGCGCGGCACGGCGGCGAGCCGAGGCCAGCAGCGCTTTCCGGCGGAGAAGCGGCGCTGATTATCGTGCTGATCATCGTGCTGGGCGGGTTCGTGATTCGCGATTGGGTGCGGGCGCGCGTTCCGAACGTCAATATCGATATGCCGGAGCTGGGGCCGTCATACACGCAAAACGAATCGCTGCCGCCGCAAACTATTCCGGCGGGCTCGCGGCTGGGCATCGATATTCCTCGGGGCGACATTTCCGTTGAAGGACATGCCGGTAACGATCTGCTGGTGAACGCAAAAAAGTCCATTTGGGGGATCAGCCAGACGTTCGCTGATCGCGCCTTGCGCCAGTCGAACGTTGCCGTCGTCCAGGCGGGCGGCGCCTATCATATCTGGCCCCGGTTTGGCGTAGGCTCCCGGCCCGGAACCAGCGTCGACCTGGACGTGCAGGCGCCCTCAAGCACGAGCGTGACCGCCAATACCGGCCGGGGTGACATACGGATTTCCAATGCGGACGGAACGCTCGAGGCAGATACGCGTTCGGGCGATGTCGCGGTGCAGAGCGCGGGCGGAGACGTGACCGTCAACTTATCGCACGGTGACGCGCGGATCACCGGCGCGAAGAAAAACGTGCTGGTCACTGGACACGGCAATGACGTGAACATATCGGACGTGGGCGGGAACGCCGCGGTGCTTGGGCCGTTCGACGGAACGATTCACGCCACGAATGTTGCGCAGACAGTTCATTGCGCGCAGCCGTGGGCGCAGATCGATGTGACGCAATTGAAGGGGACGCTGGAAGCGGATTTGGGCGACGTGAGCATTTCAGGCGCGAGCGGGCCGGTGAAGATCGGGACGCACAATTCGGACGTGAAAGTAAGCGACGCGACAGGGCGCCTGGAAATCGCGGACGCGCATGCGGACGTGAAAGTGACGCTTAATTCGCCGCCGACCCAGGACATCGACATCACGAACGATGCGGGCGACGTGAACGTGACGCTGCCGGCGGGTTCGTCGTTCGAGGTGGATGCGATTTCGCGCGGGGGAGACGTGGAGAGCGATTTCAGCGGCGGGCAACTAAACGTGTCAAACGATGCGGGCAGCGGCCAAATCACCGGGCGGGTGGGCGCGGGCGGGCCGAAGATCACCATCGCAACGACTTACGGGACAATCCATCTGCAGAAAAGGTAGTCCCCGGCAAGGCCTCTTCAGGGGCTTCGGCATCCTCGGGCGATAGCGCTCACAACTCCAAGCAGAATCCAAAAATCCGTAATTTTCCTAGAAATTCGTGTAGCAACTGATGCAGGAAACCTGCACCAAAAAGCGCATTTTTGCGCGCTTAAACGTGCCATTAGCGCGCAAATTCGTCACGAAACGCTTGGGAGGCGGCATGGAGAGCTTACGGCGACAACCATCCGAGAAGAAGCGGCGGCGGGCCTGGGCCGCATACCTGGAGCTGACGGAGACGGCGCATTGGATCGAGGGGAAGATGCGGGCGCCGCTGGAGTTGTTCGGGATTTCCCGGGAGGAGTTCCGGCTGATGGTGATGCTGCACAGGCATGGACGGCTAAGGCTGAGCGAGGCGGAGAACAAGCTGGGGCGTGGCCGGCAAAGCGTCTCCGAGACGATTCAACGGGCGGAGGAATTCGGCCGGGTGCTCCGAGGAATCGCTTACCTGCCGGCGGCAGAGGTGAGGGTGAGCCGGATGCCGAAAGAGCGGCGGGAGAAGCCGAGGCTGGGACGTCGCGTCGGGACGATTGAATTGACTCCGGAGGGAAAGCGGCTGATCGAAAACGTCCTGCCGAAGCATGCGATGGTTTTGCAGACGCTGATGAGAAGAGTGGATGGGCGGGAAATGGAAACGTTGATGCGGACTTGCCGGAAGATACGGCAGGAGGATGCCTTTGCGGAGGTGAGGTTTGCGAGCGCGCTGGTCCGGGCGG
>JASHWB010000211.1 GCA_030044295.1 Candidatus Acidiferrales bacterium | reverse complement strand
ACCGCGCCCGGTTCCGGCGGCGCGCTGATGCTGTGGGTGCGCCCTCTCGATTCTAACAACGCGCATGAATTGCCAGGCTCCGTGGTTACCCGCCCGAATCCCCCGTTTTTCTGGTCGGATGATAGCCGCTCTATCCTGTACGACGGCGGGGGAAAGCTGGAGAAAATTGACGTCAACGGTGGCCCGCCGCAGACGTTATGTGATGTCGCGGGCATCGTCGTGGGAGGGTCGGAAAACAAAGACGGCGTGATCATCTTCGGGCAATCGCCGGGCGTGATTATGCGCGTCCCGGCGAGCGGCGGGACCGCGACTCCGCTCACTGCTCTCAATCCATCGCGCAGCGAAACCCAGCACGCGCTTCCCTGGTTTTTGCCGGACGGAAAGCACTTCGTTTACCATCGCACTTCCACCGATCCCGCAGTCGACGGGGATTACATCGGCTCCATAGATGTCGCGCCCGGAAAGCAGGACCAGCAGCGGCTTTTTGCCACCCAATACAACGCGATATACGTTCCCTCTGCGGACTCGAATAACGGCTACATGCTCTATCTGGCGAGCGGCGGCGCGCTGATGGCGCAGCCATTCGACGCACAGAGCTTGAAATTGATGGGCGAGCCCGCAGCCATCGCCGAGCACGTGCAGGCCTTCCGCGAGTTCGGCTATTTTTCTGTTTCGGACGACGGCAAATTGGTTTACACGAACGCGGGAAGCATCCGCTCAGAACAAATTACATTGTTCGATCGTGCAGGCAAGGCGTTGGGCACCGTGGGCGATCCCGCGACGTACGGCGGCCTTAGGATTTCTCCCAATGGGAGCAAAGCCGCTGCCAATGCAATCGATGCTCGAGGGCAGAGTTCCCTTTGGATGATCGATTTTTTACGGCACACGACGACGCGGTTCACCTTCGACTCATTCGATTCCACGAACCCCATCTGGTCGCCGGATGGGTCGAAAATCATTTTTGGTTCCAACCAGAATGGCGCATACGACCTCTACGAAAAGCCTTCGGACGGCGCGGGAGGCGAAACGCTGCTGTTCCGGTCGTCCGCAAACAAGGCGCCCTGCGCGATGACTCACGACGGGCGTTTTCTGATCTACGAGGCTCAGGATCCGGCGACAACGAAGGTAGACTTGTGGGTCCTGCCGCTCGGGACCGCGAAGCAGTCCTACCCGCTCCACAAATCGCAAGCCAACGAAGAGGAAGCTCGACTTTCCCCTAACGACCGCTGGGTGGCTTACGTGTCCGACCAATCGGGCCGCGATGAAATCTACGTGCGGCCGTTTTCTCCCGACGCGAACGGCGGGGCCGCTTCGACCGAAGGCGCCCAATGGCAAATCTCCTACGGCGGCGGCCAGATGCCCACGTGGAACGAGGACGGCAGAGAGCTGTATTACCTGACGTTCGACGGGAAAGTCATGGAGGTTGACGTCTCGACCGAGCCGGTTTTCCAGGCCGGGGCACCCAAGTTCCTGTTTCAGCCGCCGGTGCACGCCGCCAGCCTTTCTCCCGGTTATACCATCGACGGCAAACGGTTTGTGTTTCTAGCGCCGGCGGAGCAAAGCGGCCAAACTCACTCTGCGTTCAACGTGGTACTGAACTGGCAAGCAGCACTCAAGCAATCGCAATGACGCTGACGCGGGATACCAAACTCGGTCATACAAAATTCTCGCGGCGATTGGAAACCCAGCGATTCATTTGTAGGGGAGAAGCGGCAAACGCATGAAACCGGGAAGCTGGGGATCGATCTGGCTGGTTTACATCTACTCGATTCTTTGCGCCGCGTCGATCAGCAAGCTGGTTCCGATCGAAGGCGAAGTCGAACGCGCGTTCCATACGACTCCCGCGGGCGTCGGCATCGCCATCTCGATCATTTCGGTCAGCTCGATTTTTGCCGCTACGATTGGCGGCGGCATCATCGACCGCATCGGCGCGCGCCGCTCCGTCATCGCCACCAGTATTTTCCTGGTTTTCTGCAATATCCTCGGATTTTTTGCCACTTCGATGACCATGCTCGATGTGGCGCGGCTGCTCGAAGGCGTCGAGTTCATCGGCATCATCGTCGCGGCGCCCGCGCTGATCATGGCCACCACCACCGGCAAGCGCCAGGTGCAGGCAATGACGCTGTGGTCCACCTACACTCCCGCCGGCGTGGGGCTGGGACTTTTGCTTGCGGTGCCGTTCGCGGGAACATCGGCGTGGCGCTGGACGTTCATCGTGCACGGCGCGCTATTCGCGCTTGCGGCGGCCTTCGGCTGGCTACTGCCCGACACGGCGCGCGAAGCGACTGCCCAGGCTCCGCAGCGCAAGCGGCCAGGCTGGACCGACTTCTTGGAAATTTACCGCGAATGGGGTCCATGGAAGCTGTCGATATCCAACGCGCTGCTCGTCAGCATCGCCCTCGGAACGAGCACCGTGATTCCAAGGTATTTTGCCCGCGTTCACCACATTTCGATCGCCACCTCTTCGAGCATTCTGGCCGCCGGATACGTGCCGATGATTTTCGCCGGAATCGGCGCGGGCTACTTGCTTGGGCGCGGGATCCGTCCACGTTCGATTTACATTGGCATCACGCTCGCCGGAATCGCGTCCGGGATATTGCTCTACGTGCCATCGATTTCTTTTCCGGTCGCGATCGTCGCGATTGCTGTTTGGCTGCCGTGCACGGGCGCGGCCGTCGCGGTCTTGATGGCGCTGCTGCCGCGGGTGACGGGCGATCCGGCTCGAGGCGGCGCGGCCATGGGGTTAGTCGGCCAGGTGATGGCAATCGGCAATTTCGTGACGCCGCCGATTTACCTGGCGCTGCTCCCCAAAGGCAACTGGCTGGATTTCGTGGCGCTGGTGCTGGGTGGATGGATTCTGAGCCTCGCGTTCATTCCGGCGTGGAGAGCGCGGCCGGCAGCCGCATCGCTTACGGCGCAAAACGGCGCCGGGATGCCCGCTTCGCACTGAATTTTCGCGTCCACCGACTTCGACCGCTTTCGCATGCACAGATCACGCCGAGACGGCGGACGGTTTCGCCGCTGCTGCTTCAACGAAATCAAGAACTCGATCGCCGACGAACGTGTCGTCGGTGTTGATGCTGAGCGTCGTGGAGAGATGTCCGTGCGAGGGCAAGTACGCCAGATGAGGCAGCGTGCGGCGCGCCGAAAGATATGCGTGCAAAAGTTCGAGGTACTGGCGCTTGAAGTCCGGCGGATCGTGCTCGGCGATGAGCACTAGCAGCGGCGTGGACGTGGCAGCGAGTCCGGGAAGCGCCGATTGCGCGGCGTAACGGCTCTCGTCCTCGCCAAAATAGGCTTTGAACATCGGATTCTTGTCCATCGAGACCGTGTCGTAGAGGCCGGAAACCAGGATCGCGCCGGCAAGCGCGCTGCGATGCGGGCTGGCGAATCGTTCGTGGGCAAGAAAATGTGCCACGTGCGCGCCTCCTGCCGATTGGCCCATCAGGAAAATGCGCGCGGGATCGCCGCCGTGCGACGCGATATTGCCGCGAATCCAGCCGAG
>JASHWB010000210.1 GCA_030044295.1 Candidatus Acidiferrales bacterium | reverse complement strand
CATGCAATCCGGCATCGCGGAGCCGCTTCCCGGTTTTCTGGCACAAAAGGCTCAGAGTGGAATGCAGTTGCTGCTTGTCGTTCGTGTCGTCGCCAAAGGTGCGGTTGTGCGAGATTGATTTTGACTCGGCATCGACGAAGAACTCGTACGAATCGATGCCCCGCGCTTTCCGGTGGAGCGCCGTGCCCCACCTTCCGAACTCTCCCTCAAGCCGCTCTAGTGGAATTACTTGCAGTTGCGCCACCGTCTCGATTCCCAATGCCTTCAGCGCACCTTCGGTCACGCTCCCTATTCCCGGAATCCGGCGCACCGCTAGCGGCGCCAGGAATGCAGCTTCGCTGCCTGCTGGGACCCAAACCAATCCGCTCGGCTTCGCCTGATCGCTCGCGACCTTGGCAACCAGGCGACTTGCTCCCAACCCTCCCGAGCACGGCAAGCTCGTAGTCGCCGTAATTTCGCGCAGCAGCTTATCCGCAGCGAGCAGCGGCGGACCATGCATTCGCTCCGTTCCCGTCAAATCGAGATAGGCCTCATCGATCGAGGCCATCTCGACAACGGGCGAATACCGTCCGAGCACCGCCGCCACGCGGTCGCTCCATTGTCCGTATAGCTCGTGATGCCCATCGAGGAAAATCCCGTTAGGACAGAGCTTTGCTGCTGTTCGCAGCGGCATTGCCGAATGAACGCCAAACTGTCGTGCCTCATAGCTGGCCGAAGTGACGACGCCGCGCTGGTCGCGCTGCCCGCCTACGATCACGGGCAATCCTTTCAGTGCCGGCCGTGCGAGCAGTTCCACGGAGACGAAAAACGCGTCCATATCGACATGCAGAATTGGTGTGGCGGATTCCGGCGAGGCGGCCGGAAGAGCTTCTTGCTTGGCGCGGAACTGGGCCAGCTTCGGCATCGGAGTAGGAAGTTACGCGCGAGCTCTGCGATCGCAATTCAGCGCCGGCTCGCGAACGCGCTCGGCGGCCATCACGCGTGGTATGCCGGCCAAGTCGCCACTCACGCTCACGTTAGCCCACGCGCCTTGACGTGAAAGCGTTGTACGAACGGCCTCGCCGCAATTGTAGCCCAATTCGAGCACCAGGATTCCGCGCGCAGCGAGCAACTCCGCCGCCTGTTCGATGAGCCGCTCGTACATCTCAATTCCCGCCGGTCCCCCGAAGAGCGCCGCGGCAGGTTCATGATCACGCACTTCGCGCGGAAGTTCCTTTGCCTCGCTCCGCGCCACATACGGCGGGTTGCTGACGATCACGTCAAACAGTTGCGCCGCGTCGTTCGACGCGTGCTTTCGCTTCAGAAAATCGCCCAGCAGATCGGTCCGAACGAGCTGGATGCGATCGGCTGTTCCGTGCCGTATCGCGTTGCGCTGCGCAACCGCCAGCGCGTCGCTCGAAATATCCGTTGCGAAAAGTTGCGCGTGTGGCAATTCGCGCGCCAGCGCCACGGCAATGCAACCCGAGCCTGTTCCCACGTCGGCAATTCGCAGCGTCTGGCTCGGCGCTCCCGTGCGCATATTGATTTTGATGCCTCGCTCATCGCCCAGCCGCTCGAGGACGACCTCAATCAGGTGTTCCGTCTCGGGCCGCGGAATCAGAACCGCTGGCGTAACTTCGAATTCGAGCCCCCAGAATTCCTGCTTTCCTGTCAGGTACTGTGTCGGCTCGCCCGAGGCTCGCCGCTGCAGAAACTCAGCATAGCGATCTGCTTCGGCGGGCGTTAAGACGGCCTCAGAGTGGGCGTACATCCAAGCGCGGTCCCGGCCGAGAACGTGCATTAAGAGCAATTCCGCCGCTAGCGTGGACGACGGCACACCGGCAGCCCGCAGCCGCGCCAACCCATCTTTTAAAGACGCCCGAACATCGACGGCCTGATTCTTCTTCGCGGTTGTCATGCTGCGACCTTTGGGTGAAGCTGGCGCAACGAGTAGCGCTCATCTCCGGGGTTGTTCTAACGACCGAGCCTTACGCTGCGTCGGCATTGAGCTCGCCTTTCAGTCGCTCAGCCTCGAAGTGCGTCACCAGCGCATCGACTAGAGGACCCAGCTTGCCATCCATCACCTGATCCAGTTGGTGCAGCGTGAAATTGATGCGATGGTCGGTCACCCGGTTTTGTGGAAAATTGTAGGTGCGGATTTTTTCGGAGCGGTCGCCCGTTTTGATCTGTCCGCGCCGCTCTGCTGCGATCTGTGCGTGCTGTTTCTCCTGCTCCACTTCATACAGCCGCGCCCGCAACACTCGCATGGCTTTCGCGCGATTCTTGATCTGCGATTTTTCGTCCTGTTGCGACACAACCAACCCACTGGGAATGTGCGTGATGCGCACCGCCGAATACGTCGTGTTTACCGACTGTCCTCCCGGACCCGAGGAACAAAAAGTGTCGATGCGCAGATCCTTTGCATCGATTTTGATATCGATCTCGTCCGCTTCCGGCAGCACCGCCACCGTCGCGGCTGAGGTGTGGATCCGCCCTTGCTGCTCCGTGGCCGGAACGCGCTGCACGCGATGAACTCCGCTCTCGTACTTCAGCTTCGAATACACCTTGTTCCCCTGAATCGCCGCCACGATTTCCTTTACACCGCCAATCGATGACGGCGAACTCTCCAGCACTTCCACGCGCCATCCCTGCGATTCCGCGTAACGGGAATACATCCGGAACAATTCGTTCGCAAAGAGCGATGCTTCATCGCCGCCCGTACCCGCGCGAATTTCCAGAATAACGTTTTTCTCGTCGTTTGGGTCCTTCGGCAGAAGCAAGACTTTCAGTTCGCGTTCCACAGTTTCGCGCCGGGCCTCCAGCGTGTGCTCCTCCTCGTGCGCCATCTGTTTCATCTCGGGATCGTCCGCCTCGCGAAGGAGCTGCTTTGCACCGTCCAAGCCCTTGGCGATTTCTTTCCACTCGCGATACTTCGACACGATCTGTGTCAAATCGGCGTGTTGTTTTGCAAGCTTCTGATAGCGCGCGGAATCTGCCAGCACGTCCGCCGACGAAAGATCCCCCGTCATTTGATCGTAGAGCGATTCGATCTGTTTTAACTTTTCGAAAAGGTCGGCCATGCACGGCTCCCGCAAAAAAAACGTAAGAACTGCAAAGCTGTAAACGGAAATTTTCGACGTTCGCATCGCCCCCAAGGCGGGGCGGGAGAGAAATCGCTAATAAAAAGCGGCAAACATGCCAATCATGGATGCAAATAGGATAGTGGCTACACGCGCTTGCGTCAATCGGCGGTTCGGCCGCACCGCCAAGACTGGTTATTTTTGGGATCGCGTTGTGCCTTGCTCCCGCGCGCTGGCGGTGTTACTTTGCGGCATTCGCGCGGCGCCACCCGGCTCCGCGATCTGGCACGATGATTGCCGATACAGGCCGCTTAGAGACGACGCTTGGCCACTGATCTTCAGAAACCATCCGCCGCGCCCGAGGGCTTTCGTCCCTACGTTGGGCCGCAAGAATCGCTTCGCGAATTTACTTTGCGCGCCGTCGCGCTCGGTGCGCTGTTTGGGATTTTGTTCGGCGCGGTCTCCGTATACGTCGGTCTTCGCGCCGGCCTCACTGTATCGGCGTCCATTCCGATTGCCGTCCTTTCCATCAGCATTCTGCGTGCGTTCGGCCGCTCGACGATTCTCGAAAACAACATCGTCCAGACCACCGGCTCGGCGGGCGAATCCGTTGCTGCCGGAGTTATTTTTACGATCCCGGCGCTTATCTTCCTGGGTTTCTCCCTGAATACGGAATACTGGCGGATCTTTTTTCTCGCATTGCTTGGAGGCACGCTCGGCGTGCTCTTCATGATTCCACTGCGCCGTCAGTTGATCGTCAAAGAGCACGGCAATCTCACGTTTCCTGAGGGCACGGCGTGTGCCGACGTTCTCATCGCCGGCGAACGCGGCGGATCGTTCGCGGGACGCGTCTTTTGGGGACTCGGACTCGGGGGCGTGTACACATTCTGCATGAACACTCTCGGCCTGTGGCCTGGCCAGCCGGAGTACCAGCCCAAGTGGCTGCCGGGCGCATCATTTCGCGCGGCAATCACGTCCGAATACTTGGGTGTCGGCTACATCATCGGCCCGCGTGTCGCCGGCACGCTTTTCGCGGGAGGCGTGATTTCCTGGCTCGTAATTATGCC
>JASHWB010000209.1 GCA_030044295.1 Candidatus Acidiferrales bacterium | reverse complement strand
TTCGCGCTCGCCCGGCTTGAGCGCATGTCGGCGCTCCTGGCGAACGCGATAGGCAACATCGAGTCCGCCGAGATCGCTGACGGCTAGCGGACCCATGGCCATGCCCCACGCGACGAGGGCCTTGTCAACTTCTTCCGGCGTCGCGCCTTCTTCCACCAGGAACTGCGCTTCGGTGAGATACGGCATGAACATGCGATTGCCCGCGAATCCCCATCCGTTGCGCACCAGCACGGCCACTTTTCCGATTTTCTTGGCGAGCTGCATGCACGTGGCAATCGCTTCCTTGCTGGTGCGCTTGCCGCGTACCAATTCGAGCAAACGCATCACGTTCGCCGGGCTGAAGAAGTGCGTGCCGATCACGCTTTCGGGCCGCGTGGTCGTGGCGGCGATTTCGTCGAGATCGAGCGTGGACGTGTTGCTCGCCAGAATTGCTCCCGGCTTGCAGGCGCGGTTCAGCTCCGCGAAAATTTCCTTCTTCAGCGCCATATTTTCAAACACTGCTTCGATCACCAGATCGGCGTCCGCAAACGTTTCGTAGCGCAGCGTCGGTGAGATCAATTTCATCCGCTCGTTTACGTAATCCTGCGTGAACCGCCCGCGCTGCACCGAAATCGCGTAGTTCTTGTGAATATTCGCAAGACCGCGGTCGAGCGCGGCTTGATCCGAATCCTTCAACGTCACCGGAATTCCGGCATTGGCAAACACCATCGCGATTGCCGATCCCATCGTGCCCGCGCCGACAATCGCCACCGAATTCACAGGCAGGACCCGCGTTTCCTTGGGCACGTCTGGAATTTTCGCCACTTCGCGCTCGGCGAAAAACACGTGAATCAGCGCCTTGGATTGCTCCGAGTAAAGGCACTGGTCGAAAAGCCGCGCCTCTTCCTCGCATCCTTTGTCGAACGGCAGCTTGGTAGCCGCTTCAATTGCGTCGATGGCTGCCAGCGGCGCAGGCAAGCCGCGCTGCTTCTTGCGCACGTTCTCGCGCGCCGCCGCGAAAATAGCGGCGTTTTCCGCCGCGTTACCAAGCTTCGCGTTGCGTTCGCGCGTCTTCGGCGCCGGTTTCCCAGCAGCTTCGCGCGCAAACGCCACGGCGCCTTCGAGTAGATCGCCTTCGATCAGCTTGTCGAGGATTCCCGCCTGCAACGCGTCGGCGGCGCTGATGGGTTTGCCGGTGGTGCACATCTCAACCGCTTTCGCCACGCCCGCAAGACGCGGCAGCCGCTGCGTCCCAGCCGCGCCGGGAATAATGCCGAGATTCACTTCCGGCTGGCCGACACGCGCATCCGGCTTGGCGACGCGATAATGACAGGCTTGGGCGAGCTCCAGCCCGCCGCCCAGCGCGTTGCCGTGAATCGCCACCACCACCGGCACGCGGCAGTCTTCGATTTGCAGCAGTGTGGGCAGGAAATTCGTGCGCGGGGCCTTGCCGGAAGTCATCTTCACGAACTCGTTGATGTCCGCGCCGGCAATGAACGTCCGCCCGGCGCCGATCAGCACCGCCGCCTTCACGGAGGCGTCGGCGTTCACCTGCTCGATAGCGCGGCCAATTTCGTCCTGCACTGCCGGGCTGATGGCATTCACCGGGGGGTTGTCGATAGTGATGACGGCGACGTCTGTATCCTTGGTGACTCGAACTGGTTCGCTCATGTGCGGTTACTCCGAATGGAATTGGCCCAGAGTGGCGCAGCAACCCTTCCCTTGTCAGGGTAAAGCAGCGCCTCTACGAAAAACGAAACATTTGAAGAATTACGTCGCGTAGCCGCGCGGGCCCACCCTTAGCGCCGAACATGCGTGCGAGCAGCGGTTACAGAATCTCCACCACCGGCGCGGGTGCCGACAAATTTACCACGGAAATCCGGGCCGCCACGTTGCACGCCATCGCGTACATGCTCTTCGCTCCCGGCGCGTCCTGCCCGAGCGCAGCCACAGGCTTGCCGGTATCGCCGCCGATGCGAATCTGCGGATCGATTTCAATCTCGCCGAGAAACGGCACGCCAAACTGCTGCGCCATGCGCTCGCCTTCCCCGTGTCCGAACACGTCGATGCGCCCCTCGCAGTGCGGGCACGCGAAGTAGCTCATGTTTTCCACCACGCCCAGAATGTCCACGTTCACCTGCTTGAACATTTCCACGGCCTTGCGCACATCAGCCAGCGCGACAATCGAAGGCGTGGTCACGATTACCGCTCCGCTCACTGCGACGCTCTGGATCAGGCTCAGTTGCACGTCTCCCGTGCCGGGCGGCAAATCAACGACCAAGTAATCGAGCTGGCCCCAGCGCACGCTGCGCAGAAACTGCTGCATCACGCTGTGCAGCATCGGCCCGCGCCACACCAGAGGCTTATCGCCCGGATTCAGCAGCCCCATCGAGATCATCTTCACGCCGTACGCCTGCACCGGGATGATCGTGCGCTCGTCGAGCGCCTTGGGCTGTTCCGTAGTGCCCAGCATCACCGGCACGTTCGGCCCGTACACGTCCGCGTCGAGCAGCCCCACCGCCGCGCCCATGCTGCGCAACGCAATCGCCAGGTTCACGGCGACCGTGGTTTTGCCGACGCCGCCTTTGCCGCTCGCTACCGCGACGATGTTTTTCACGCCGGTGATCGGCGCTTTATCCTGCAATCTGCGCCCTTCCGGCACGGACGAATCGAAGCGCAGCATTACATCCTTGATCCCCGCAACTTTACCGAGCGCCGCGCGAATATCTTTCTCGATCGTCTCGCGCAGCGGGCATGCCGGCGTTGTCAGCGTCACCTGCAGCGTCACCGTACCGTCGTTCAGCCCAAGCAGCTTCACCATCTTCAGCGTGACGATGTCCTTGTGCAGCTCCGGATCGATCACGCCGCCTAACGCCTCCATCACCGCTGCTTCGCTTGCTCCGCTCGCCATGATTCCCTTTCGACCTGAATTTTTGTGCCGCGTGCACATCCGTCGCGGCCCGTCACGCGCAACAACTATGATAGACGCGTATCCACCACGCGGCAACTTCCGCTCGTCACTCGCTGCCCGCCAAGCATGATTCCCTCTGCCAAATCCTTGCTGCGATTCGATTCTTGTGATGTACACTCTCGCATTCGCTTTGAAGGGCGGCCTGCTGAGGGTGGCTCCGTTCACCGTGATTGGGGGGAATCATGCGCAAATGTTTCCTGGCATTGGTTGTGTGTGTTGCCGTCATTGGATTCGCAGCCGTGCTGGCGCCGCCGGTCAGCGCGCGACCTCGCGCCACGCGCGCGAGCGC
>JASHWB010000208.1 GCA_030044295.1 Candidatus Acidiferrales bacterium | reverse complement strand
TATAGCGAGTCAATTGGGTTTCGCCAAGTCCAGCGCATCCCTAAACTGTCGAGCGCTCGAATAGAGCTCGTTGGAGTAGAATTCGACAGGAGAATTTCCCGGCGAAGCGGAATCCACAAGACCGATGCGGGCGAGGAGAGAAATGATTAAAAAAATCGCGTGGCTAGGAACGTTAGCAATCGCGACGCTTGTGCTAGCGTGTGGGACGGCGCTCTACGCTCAAGCGGGAGGCGCCACGAATACATTGACCGGCGTTGTCACCGATATGGCTTGCGGCAAATCGCACAGCCTGATGAAAGGAAATGGGACAAACGCGCAGTGTGTTCGGACCTGCGTGAAGGGCGGCAGCGCGTTTGGCCTGGTGGTAGGCGGAAAGGTAATCGAGCTTCGCGGAGATTCACAAGAGCTAGACAAGTACGCGGCGCAGAGAGTGACGGTCCGCGGCGCGATGCAAGGCAAAGATTTTCAAGTCGAGTCGGTAAGGCCGGCCAAGTAACGCTCGGATCGAAGGAGCCCAGCTATCAGCGAAGCCGAGACAAAAGCTTATTGGGAGGGCATTTATCAGCGGCTGGCACCGGATGCGGTCAGCTGGTACAAGCCCCACCTCGAGACGTCGCTGGGAATGATCGAACGGGTCGCGGGTGGGCGCAATGCCTCGATCATCGATGTCGGTGGCGGGGAATCGACCCTTGCGGACGATCTGCTGGAGCGCGGATACGAACATTTGACGGTGCTCGATATTTCCGAAACAGCACTCGCGGAGAGCAAGAAACGGATGGGTGCAGCATCCGCGCGCGTGCGGTGGATAGTGGCGGATGTGACCGCGGCTGGCTTCGAGCGCGGCACGTATGATGTTTGGCACGACCGCGCTGTATTCCATTTTCTGACTGCGCCAGAAAAACGCGGGGCCTATGTGCGAAACGTGGCACGAGCCGTGAAGCCGGGCGGCCACGTGATCGTTGGAACGTTTGGTCCCGATGGACCGACGAAATGTAGCGGCCTGGATGTGATGAGGTACGACCCGGATCACTTGCACGATGAGTTCGGCGCGCAATTCCGCCCGCTGGAGAGCCGCGAAGAGATTCACACAACCCCAGCAGGGAAGATTCAACAGTTCTTGTATTGCATGTGCAGGGTGGAATGAAAGTGGCGCAACTCCTGCTTTGGCTAAAAGCGGGCGGAGCCTTCCATGCCGTCAAGACGGCGCGGGTCGTTGCCGGGAATCTTCATGGTAAAAATGGATTCGACACTGGTGTAATCGAAATAACCGAGCCGCGCGATAGGGCGCGCTTTGAGAATGTCGATGTGGCCGTCGGGCGTGAGGTAATCGTCCGCGACATGAATGGCGATAACGCGGCCGAAGACGATATCAACGGTACCCATGGTACCGTTGCCTGGCAGGCGGATCGTCTGGTGGTAAGCGCATTCGAAGTGCACTGGCGACTCGACCACGCGGCACGGCTTCACAATTCGCGATGGAGCTTTGCTAACACCCGCGAGATCGAATTCGTCAACGTCGGGCGGGACCTCCTCGGCCGATTTATTGACGGCTTCGCGTAAGGCGTACGTAGCCATGTTCCAGACGAATTGGCCGATCTGCTCGGTATTTACGACCGTGTCCTTCCTGCAACCGCGCGTAGTTTGGTTTGACGCGAACATCACGTAGGGTGGATCGAACGTCAAATTTTGGAATTGGCTGAAAGGCGCGAGATTATGCACGCCTTCGCGGCTTATGGTGGAGATCCATCCGATCGGACGCGGCACGACGCAGGACTTGAACGGATCGTGCGGCAGGCCATGCGGCGTCTTGCCAGGCTCGTAGTACATGGATGAATCCTCCGATGCGCGATGGAAGCGCTAGATATTAAGAACCGGCCGGAGGATTATAGACGGGATTCGTCCGCGCGACGCCCCGGACGTCGTTATCTTGATGCGACCGGGCCGCAGCGTCGGCCTCAATACAACATCCGAAGCAATCATTGGAGGAATATGAGCGCATCTGCGACTTCAACTCATGCCGATAGCGGACAACCGGCAACCGATCCCGCCACACTGATGCAGATTCAGTTCTCGTTTGCCGCGTCGCGGATTCTACTGACGGCGCTGGAGCTGGACGTGTTTTATCCGCTCGCGTCCGGGACGAAGACGGCGGCCGAACTGGTAGACGCGACTGGATGCAGCGCGCGTGGATTGCCCATGTTGCTTGACGCGCTGGTGCCCCTCGGATTGCTCAACAAGCGCGACGATCGGTATGCCCTTACTCCGCTTTCCGAAAGCTATTTGGTGAAGGGCAAGCCGGAGTACATCGGATCGGCTCTGGTCCAGGCTCATACTTCTTTACTCAAGTCATGGGACCAACTGGGCGACAGCATTCGTACGGGTAAGCCATATGCCGCAGTGGAAGAACAGAAAGCAGCGGAAGAATTTTTCCCAGCTCTCGTTCGCTGGCTGCATGTGTCCAACGCGGAGCCGGCACGAAGGCTCGCCGAAGCATTGCGGCCGAGAACGGCGACAAATCCCGTCGTACTAGACGTGGCGTGCGGCAGCGGAATCTGGGGCATCCGCTTCGCGCAGGCCCACCCGGGGGCGCGGGTGATCGCGAATGACTACCCGAAAGTTCTGGAAACCGTCACGCGAGGATACGTCGAACGAGAAGGAGTGGCGTCGCGCTATCGCTTCGCCCCTGGCGATATCAAGCGGGCGCAGATTCCGCGCGAATCCTGCGACCTTATTTTGCTCGGCAATATCGTTCACTCTGAGGGAGAAACGGCTTCGCGCGCCATTTTCCGCAAGAGCTTCGAACTACTGAAACCCGGCGGGCAAGTGGCGATCATCGACATGGTCCCGAACGACGAGCGGACGGGCCCTCCCTTTGCGCTCGTGTTCGCCCTCAACATGCTGGTCAACACAGCGACAGGCAGCACGTACACGCTGCCGGAATACAGAGCTTGGCTTAGCGAAGCGGGGTTCGGCGAGGTTACGACTGTCGATGTAGCATCGCATTCGCCTGTCATTGTGGCGCTGAAAAGCTGAACGGGCTGGAGCGGCTGAATAGGCGGGCCACAGAGATCAGGCGACATCAGCGAATCACTAGGAAGATTTCTATCTGAAGGGCAGAGGCCAGTGACCCGTATCCGCGCGGTGCGCCCATGCGCGGCGAAGCACAAGCTCGATCCGTCGCGGTGAGTCAGGCTGAAATTTGATCGAACGATCGAGTTGAGGGCGAAAGCGACGCTTCTCGATGAACTCCTCCAAGCCTTCGTCGTCCGCTGTTAGCAAGGTCCTGAGAGTCTCGCGGGCGGCGCTCACCTGTTCGCGCGTTGCCATTCCTGCGGCACTGTGGAAATCGTCAAGAATCGCTTCGCATTCAGCGCAGGAGGCGGCATCGCCCATAGGAGTTGAATTATAGGTGAGTTTGGGGAGGGATGCGCAGTTCTGTAACGAACAGAAAGCGAATTCGACCTCCTGAAAAACACTTTGAAACTCAACGGAACTCCCTTTTGTGCAGCT
>JASHWB010000207.1 GCA_030044295.1 Candidatus Acidiferrales bacterium | reverse complement strand
CTGCTTCCGCTCCGAGGCCGGCGCCGCGGGCAAGGACACGCGCGGCATCAAGCGCCAGCACCAGTTTCAGAAAGTGGAAATGTTCAAATTCACGCGCCCGGAGCAAAGCTACGACGAATTGGAAAAGCTGGTGCGCAACGCCGAATCCTTGCTTCAAAAATTGGGTCTGCACTATCGCACTATGCTGCTGTGCACGGGAGATATGGGCTTCGCGTCCGCGAAAACCTACGACATCGAGGTGTGGCTGCCGTCGAGCGGCGAATTCATGGAAATTTCGTCATGCTCGAATACCGAGGCGTTTCAGGCGCGGCGCTCGGGGATTCGCTTCAAGGCGAAGAGCGCGGGGAAATCGGAGTTCGTCCACACGCTAAACGGATCGGGATTGGCCGTGGGGCGCACGTGGATCGCAATCGTTGAAAATTATCAGCAGGCGGATGGATCGGTCGTGATTCCGGAGGCGCTGCGGCCGTACATGGGAACGGATCGGATTCCAGCGCTTTCGTCGTTGGACAAGGCAAAGCGCTGATGCGCGCCCGGCGCGGATTTTGCGGC
This sequence comes from Candidatus Acidiferrales bacterium, assembly GCA_030044295.1. GTDB lineage: Bacteria > Acidobacteriota > Terriglobia > Acidiferrales > UBA7541 > Palsa-295. The sequence continues at coordinate 5,489 of JASHWB010000207.1, read as the reverse complement.
GCGGGAATTACCCGCGCGGGGCGCCAGAAAGAATCTGACGCCCGGAATCGCGCGGATGAAGTGCGGCCCGACGCGCGAAAATAAAGCGCCGGGAAAAAGCGCAAACGTCAGCTGGCCGGTTCTATTTTGTCCACGGTCATCACGCCCTTGGCGTATGAGCCGGTGACCGTTACTTCGTGGCCGAGCGCTTCGTCAGGATGCACGGCATCCTGATTGGCGATCGCGATCACGTGCTTGGTTTTTGCGTTGACGAACACGTACTTCGCGCCCTTCGTCTTTACGCAGGTCTCGGCGCAAGACTTATGATCGGCGCTCATGCCCTTTGCGCCGCAGTGGCTATCGCTGATCCAACCGGTCAGCGTCATGGTCCTGCCCGCGGCATTCACGGACACACCAAACGCCAGAACCAGCATGGCCAGCAAGCCCAACATGCTGATGGCTCTCTTCATGACTTCCTCCTCAGTGCGATTCAGTGGCGGCAGGCGCTGGGTGCGCGAGCGGCCCTTCGGACTTTATTTCCCCTGTTGTGATAGGTAGATTGAAAATTGATAGTTGCGGTGCGTAGCGCTCCTCAAGGACCTTTTGCGCCTCTCTTATATCGCAATGCCGCCTTTGTGACAAGCGCCAGGACACCTGGGTACTAGTCAGTTGAGTTTTGACTGGGTTGACGACAGTTAGGAAATTGGACCTGAGCCATCACCTGGTATGCAGGACACCGCGCGGCCACTCGGAGTGCCGACCGATACGCACCTTTGCGAGTCATCCCGGTCGGAGTCGGCGCGCTGGGGACAGACGTTACTAGCCGGGCAATACGGGCGATATGAAACACGGCGTGTCACCCGATCCTGGACTTCGACTAACGCTATTTTTTTCAATCAGATGCAGCGGTTGGCGCGAACCCAATCGGCTATGAACCGAGCTGGTTTCGGGCCCGACAATTTGGGCGGCAGCAAGGGTTTTGATTGACATCCCCGGCAGCTTGGCTAAACTGCGATTCTCGTAAGACTTACGTCCTAGAAGTTCGCTGAGACAATTCGCCGGCCGAAGGTTATACGCCGCGACTGCACCGCGAGAGTTCTCCCGTCCGAAGGAGGGGAGCACGATGGCCACTGCCAAGCCTGCGCCGCAACCCATTCCGCGCATTGCGCCACGCGAAGACCTGAATCCGCTGCGAATCGCGCAGATTCAGTTCGACATGGCCGCGGAATATCTGAAGCTCGATCCGGGACTGCGGCAGATTTTGCGTTCGCCGAAGCGCGTGCTGGAAGTGTCCGTCCCCACGAAAATGGATAACGGGCAGGTGAAAGTCTTCAGCGGGTACCGCGTGCAGCACAACGTGTCGAGGGGACCGTCGAAGGGCGGGATTCGTTATCACCCGAACGTCACGGTCGACGAAGTAAAGGCCCTCGCGATGTGGATGACGTGGAAAACGGCCACGGTGAACATCCCGTACGGCGGCGCAAAGGGCGGAGTGATCTGCGACCCAAAGCGCATGAGCAAGCCGGAACTGGAGCGCATGACGCGGCGGTACGCGTCCGAAATTTTGCCGCTGATCGGGCCGGAGCAGGATATTCCCGCGCCCGACGTTTACACCGACCAGCAGACGATGGCGTGGATCATGGACACGTACTCTATGACCAAGGGCTATTCGGCGCTCGGCGTGGTGACGGGCAAGCCGCTCTCGATCGGCGGATCGGAAGGGCGCAAGGAAGCGACGGCGCGCGGAGTGCTGGTGGCGGTGGAAGAAGCGTGCAAGGTGAAGAAGTTGCCGTTCCGCGGCGCGAGCGTAGCGATTCAGGGATTCGGCAACGTCGGATCGCTGGTTGCGAAGCTTTTTACGGAACGCAAAGCGCGCGTGGTGGCGATCAGCGATTCGCGCGGCGGCGTATTTAATTCGCGAGGAATCGATCCGCTGAAAGCGATGCGCTACAAGGAGCGCGCCGGGACGGTGGTGGGCATGCCAGGCACGTCGCGAATTTCGAATGACGATTTGCTAACGATGAAGTGCGACATTCTGGTGCCGGCGGCGCTGGAAAACGTGATCACGCTGAACAACGTGGAGCAGATCAAAGCGAAGATCGTGGCCGAGGCGGCGAACGGGCCGACGACTCCGCACGCGGATGAAGTGCTGGCGCGGCGCGGCATCATGTTGATTCCCGACATTCTGGCGAATGCAGGCGGAGTGACGGTCAGCTACTTCGAGTGGGTGCAGGATTTGCAGAGCTTCTTCTGGCCGGTCGAGGAAGTGAACGCGAAGCTCGAATCGGTGATGCGGCGAGCGTTCCTGGAAGTGTTCGAAGCGATGCGCAAGCATCGCACGCAGATGCGCACCGGCGCATACGTGCTGGCGGTCGGACGCGTGGCGGATGCCACGCTGGTCCGCGGACTGTTTCCCTGAGCCTGTCGTGAACGAGACGGATGGGCTGTCACTTCTGGCCGCGCTGTTAAAGCCAAACGAAGAGGGATTCTTTCCGTTGGGAACGGTGCTCAGAGATGACACCTGATCGTACCTGCAAGCATTAATCCGAGAGATCAAAATTAGTGTTGCGCGCCGTGCGCAAAGGCGCGTACATTTTGCATTGAAGGCGCGATTCGCAGCGCACGCGCCGAGAGGTATCGTGCCTCGCGCGGAGGGCACGCGGAATTGAGCAGTCACGCCAACCATACAGGCCACGGGAATCTAGCGCCTCCCATCCTTCTAACGATCGCAGGATTCGATCCTTCGTGCGGAGCGGGTGTTGCCGCCGATCTGAAGACATTCGCCGCGCATAACTGCTACGGGATCACGGCTGTGACGGCGCTAACAGTGCAATCGACCCTCGGCGTGCGAGCGGTGCATGCGACTCCGGCACCGACGCTGCGCGCGCAACTCGATGCGCTGGCGGAGGACTCCCATATCGCGGCGGTAAAGATCGGAATGCTGGCGAGCCGCGCGAATGCCGCGGCCGTGGCCGAATTTCTGGACAAGAACCAGTTCGCGCACGTGGTGCTCGATCCGGTGACGCGTCCGACGGTCGGCGAGACAGAGCTGCTGGATGCCTCGGGAGTGAAATTCTTGCGCGATGAACTACTAAAACGCGCGAGCGTAATCACGCCGAACATCGCCGAGGCCGAGCAACTGACTGGGCTCGAGGTGAAAGACGTGAACGGAATGAAAGCAGCGGGCCAAAGGCTGCTGGAGATGGGCGCGCGCGCGGTAATCGTCACCGGTGGACATCTGGAAAAGCCCACGGACGTGTTGTGCCAGGGCGATCAGATTGAGGCATTCGGGAGCGATCACGTTCGCAGCCCCAACACCCACGGATCCGGTTGCACGTTTTCGTCGGCAATTGCGGCGCAGCTTGCGACCGGGCAGCAGTTGCGCGAGGCGCTGATTCTGGCGAAAGCATACGTGACCAAAGCCATCGAGAAATCGTACGCGACTGGCAAAGGCGCCGGGCCGCTGAATCAATTGTTCCGCTTCCATCAAGAGCCGCCGCCGCGCGGAGTTCACGAAGTGCCGCAGCACGGGATGCATCCCGCCGCAGAGCCTGCCGCACACTGAGTTTCCTTACAACCGCTCCTTGCTGGTCGCTTGGCTCAAGCTAAGCGCCAAACGTTGCCTGGCGTCTCGACACGCAGCCATGGTTCTTTTTCCCTTGACATACATTGAACTGCTAGGTATAGTTGCTCTCCGATGCCGCCACGACCGACAAATCCCAATTTCATGAATGGCGTTCCCGAGCTGCTGATCCTGAAGTTACTGCGGGACCGGGAGATGTATGGGTATGAGATCGTGCAGGCGATCCGCAGCCAGAGCGACGACGTGATCGCATTCGGAGAAGGCGTGGTTTATCCGGTGCTGCACGCGCTGGAACAGGAGGGCGCTTTGCGCTCGCGGCGAAAAAATGTGAACAGCCGCAGCCGCGTCTATTACACGGTCACGCCCACCGGCGCGCGGCGATTAGAGGATCTTTCCGCGATTTGGGCCAATCTGGCAGGCGCCATCCAAAAGATGCTGAAAGGGACCTATGCCAAAACCACTGCGTGAACTTCGCGAACGTTTATTGCGAGCCGGCGTTGCGCCGCGGCACGCGCGAAGGTATCTGAGAGAGCTCGCGGAGCATTTAGCCGATCTGACGGCGGAGGAAATCGCCGCAGGCCGCGCCGGCGCGGAAGCGGAAAACGTCGCATTCGCGCGGCTTGGCAACATTGACGAGCTGGCAGACGCGATTATTCGGCAGGGGCAATTCCGATCCTGGGCCAGCCGCGCGCCGTGGCTGACGTTCGGAGCCGGTTCGCTCGCCGCGTTGGCCGGAGCATACTTGATCGCGTGCGGGGTTTTATTGTGCGGCTGGAAGCTTTTTATGCCGACGGCCGAAACTCCGTTCGGATACGCGCCGCCGCACGCATTCGCGAAGTTCTATTTCGCCGCGGACAAATCCTGGTATTACGGCGCGCCGGTTGTGGTTGGTTTGGTGATTGCGATCGTTGCGATCCGGCAAAGGCTCAAGAGCCTTTGGCCTGCTATCGGATTGGCGCTGATCGCGTATATGGCGGCAACCGCGCACATTTACGCGAATCGCGTTTCGTTGCACAACAAATTCACCGTCTCGATGAGTTTTTTCTCCTTGCCTAGTTCGCGTGCAGCCGCTTCTGGAGAATTGCTTTACGGACTGGCAATCTTTTGCGTGTCGATCCTGCCGTATCTCGCGTGGCGATTCCGCAACGCGTATTCGCTCTCGCGATAAGCAGACCGGATAGCCGATTCGAAGGGCGCGATGGAACTTCGATTCAGCGCTGGATGATAGGTTTATCGGACGGATACGCGTAGCCGACGGGCTTTCCTTTCGGGAGCACCTCGAAGATCAAGATTCTGGCCCGCTGCGTCTCGCTGAGATTTCGCATTGACCGGTGGACGTGCATCGCCGGCTCGTACCAGATATCACCTACTTTGTAGGTTTTAGGCCCCTCCGGATCGACTTGGTTTTCGACGCTGCCTTCGAGAACGTAGGCAAATACGGGGCCGGCATGTTTGTGCATCCGGAACGCTCGGTGCGGACCGGCAGAAGGCCTGGGAGGGATATTCAGAATCAGCATTGTCACTTCGGCGTTCTCGACATCGCCGATAGACTGCCGCAATAGCGTTGGTATCGCAGGCGGATTCGTTACCGGCTTGCCCTCTGTTGCTTTTTGCTCGGGCGCCGCAGCTTCGGCGCGAAGCGGTACAACAGCGCCTGAGAGAAGCGCAACGAGGGATGCACCCAGGGTCGTGTTTACTTGACGGCGAGTCAACATGGCGAATCTCCTTATTCTGGCACTGAGTGAATCCGAACGATTAGTTCTTCGGGACGCTGTACACTTCCGTCTTCGGACGAAACTCCGACCACGCAAACCAGAATTCCGGCTCAAGAATGAGCGGTTTTAACTGCGAACCCTTCAGTTTTCCCGAGAGGCAGAGGCCGTATGCATTCCAGGTCGAATGCGTTTGGAGGTCGATGAGCCTATCC